>NZ_JBSFUU010000068.1:0-18650 GCF_053591955.1 Streptomyces sp. NPDC002845
CCGGCGCCCCCCCCTCCCCTCCCCGGGGTGGGGGCCCCCCGTCCGCTCGGCGGGGGGGGGGGGGGGCCCGCCCCCCCCCCCCCCCCGGGGGCGGCGGGGGCCCCCCCCCCCCCCGCGCCGCTTTCATGCCACGCGCACACCACGACAAATATGCGAGAGAGCCGGGCGAGGATTCCGGTACGGCCGGTGAATGGGAACGTAAAGCGGAATGTAAGGGGGGAGGAAGACGAACCTTCAGGATCCGAAGAACAGCAGTTCACAGCGGTAGTCGGGCTCAGAAGGAAGGAAGTAAAAAGACATACGGAATCCCTGTGAGACGGTTCTTGGAAATCTTGACCAGCGAATCCGGACGCCAATACTTGAGGGCATGACAGAAAACACCGAGGGCGTCATTTCCGAGCGCTCCACCCTCACCGAGGCCGAGAAGTCATTCGTCTACAAGATCGCCGAGCACTACCACATCACCGACGGGATGGAGTGGGAGCGCGGCTACGTCATCGGCTGGATGATCGTCTGCTTCCCCGCGAAGCAGAGCGCCGACGACATCGCCAAGGCGCTCGACATCCCGCGTGAGCCGGTGGACTGGATCGCCGACCTGCTGACCCCGCCCGGCGTCTACACCCGCGAGGAGATACCCGGCACCGACAACTACTACATCACGCTCAACGACGCCGCCTGGCCGAACGCCGTGGAGCACTCCTTCCGCCGGATCCCCGAGTTCCACACGGCCGTTCAGCACGGTCTGGAGGTGCTCAAGGACCAGCCGGAGGAGCGGGTCGAGCGCCTCAGGCGCATGGAGGAGCTGTACGGCGTCATCTCCCGCAAGCTGGAGGGCGTCTTCGATGTCTTCGACGCGCACCGCGAGAAGACGTCCGCCGCCTGACCCGGCGCTCCCTTCCCCGGCGTCCCCGGGCACCCGCCCGGGGACGCCCCGTCCATCGCCGGCCACCACCTCCAGGGACGACGGTCGCACCCCGAACCGCAGTCCGGAGAGCACCGAGGGACCATGACCAGGGAACCCCATGTCACGTTGAGCAGGACCGACGTGCACCTGTGGATCGCGTCCTCCGCAGGACCGGACGGCGAGCCCCGCAGCCTGCGCGAGCACGAATCGGTTCTCTCCCCCGAGGAGCGGAACCGGGCCGATCAGTTCTACTTCCAGCAGGACCGCGCGCAGTTCGTGATGGCCCGGTCGCTGCTGCGGCGCTGCCTGTCCCAGTACGTCGACATCGAACCGTCCGAGTGGGAATTCGAGTTCAACCGGTTCGGCAAGCCCGCCGTGCACCACCGGCTGGGCGTCGACCTCGACTTCAACCTCTCGCACTCGCGAGGAATGTGCATGCTCGGGGTCACCCGGGAGCGTCCCATCGGCGTGGACGTCGAGAAGCGTGACGCGCGGATCTCGCTCCCCGACCTGATCCATCAGGTCATGTCCGATCTCGAGATCGAGGAACTGCGCAATCTGCCCGCCCGTGCGTGGAAGAGCCGATTCCTGGACGTGTGGGTGTTCAAGGAGGCGTACGCCAAGGCGCGCGGCCAGGGCATCTCGCTGCCGCTGCGGGACATCTCCTTCCTCTTTCCCGACGGCCGTACCCCGGAGCTGGTGCTGAAGCCCTCGCTCGCGGACCGGCCCGACAACTGGCTCTACGACTTCGTCAAGGTTCCCGCCGACTTCCACGCGGCCATGTGCATCGGCCGCCGCCAGGGCGAGGAACTGCGGCTCGTCATGCGCGAGCCGAACCAGCTGTAGTACGGCACTCCCGCTCCACACACACCGTTCAGCGCGGCCCTCCCGCCCCCAGCCGGGCGAGTGTGCCGTCATCCATCCACGTCCTGGGAGGACTCCCGTGCACTCGCCCGACGGTACGCCAGGTACACGGGCCGCCCCGATTCCCGGCTCGGGACTGCGGCCAGAGGATCTCGGCAGCGCCGGTTTCCGCGCCGACCACGGAGTGGCGTACGCGTACGCCTCGGGGTCGATGTACAAAGCCATCGCCTCTGTGGAGCTGGTGGTCCGTATGGGACGGGCCGGGCTGCTCGGTTACTTCGGCGCCGGCGGCCTCACCGACGACGAGCTCGACGCGTCGCTGCGGCGCATCCGCGCGGAGCTCGGCGATCACCGTGCCTTCGGCGTGAACCTGCTCTCCTCGCGCCCGGAGCGGGAGGAACGCGCCGTCGACGTGTTCCTCTCCCACGGGGTACGGCGTATCGAGGCGGCCTCCTTCGTCCAGGTCACGCCCGCCCTCGTCCGCTACCGTCTGACCGGCGCGCGCCGCGGCCCCGACGGTGGTGTCCGCACCCCGAACCGGATCATGGCCAAGGTGTCCCGCCAGGAGGTGGCGGAGTCCTTCCTGTCCCCGCCGCCGGCCGGGATCGTCCGCGCGCTGGCCGCGTCCGGCCGTATCACGCACCAGGAGGCGGAGCTCGCGGGGGCGGTCGCCATGTGCGACGACCTGTGCGCCGAGGCCGACTCGGGCGGCCACACCGACCAGCGGCCCATGATCGCCCTGCTGCCCGCGATGCTCACGCTGCGCGAGCGGCTGGCAGGGGGTCACCCGGCCGCCGGGCGGGTGCGGATCGGCGCGGCGGGCGGTATCGGCACCCCCGAGGCAGCGGCGGCCGCGTTCGTCATGGGCGCGGACTTCGTCCTGACCGGCAGCGTCAACCAGTGCACCGTCGAGGCGGGCACGTCCGACGCCGCCAAGGACCTGCTGCAACGGGCCCAGGTGCAGGACACCGCGCTGGTGCCGGCGGGCGACATGTTCGAGATGGGCACCAAGGCCCAGGTGCTGCGCCGGGGGCTGTTCTTCCCGGCCCGCGCCAACAAGCTGTACGAGCTGTGGCTGCGGCACGGCTCGCTCGACGAACTCGATCACGACACCGCCGACCATGTACAGCGCCGCATCCTCGGCCGCTCCTTCGACGAGGTGTGGCAGGAGGTCGAGGCCCGCTACGCGGCCACCCGGCCGGCCGTCATCGAGCGCGCCGAGCAGGACCCCAAGCGCCGGATGGCCCTCATCTTCACCTGGTACTTCGCGAAGGCCACCCGTAGCGCGCTGGAGGGCGACGCCGACCAGCGCGTCGACTTCCAGATCCCGTGCGGTCCGGCCCTCGGCGCGCTCAACGAACGGCTGCGCGGCGGCCCCCGGGAGAACTGGCGCGACCGCCACCCCGACGACCTCGCCCACCTGATCATGACCGGCGCCGCGGACCTGCTGTCCCGCGCCGCCCACCTCACTCCCCTGTCCCGGCCCTTCGCCGCGGCATAGGAGGGCGCTGAAAATCTTGGCCGGGCTCCCGACGCCTGGCACGCACTCCCCCAGAGGGGGCGCCCCCAGCCGCGTTGCCGAAACGCCCCACTAGCTCCGCTACGAGGGCATCCCGGCGCCTTGCAGCTGCACGCACCAGCCGCCGCTCGCTGATCCAGCCAAGATCTTCAGCGCCCTCCTACCGATCAACGTCCCATGGGAGACCCGGACATGACGCTCATCCATGTGTTCCCCGGCCAGGGCTCGCACCGCCCCGGAATCGGCCGGGACCTGTTCCCGAAGTTCCCGCACCTGGTCCGCCAGGCCGACTCGGTGCTCGGCCGCTCCATCACGGACCTGTGCCTGAACGCCTCCGCCCAGGAGCTGACCGACACCCGCAACACCCAGACCGCGATGTACGTGGTGAACGCCCTGTCCTACCTGGACGCGGTCCGTGAGACCGGCCGGGTGCCGGACGCCGTCGCGGGACACAGCCTCGGCGAGTACGTGGCGCTGTTCGCGGCCGGCACCTTCGACTTCCTCACCGGCCTCGAAATCGTGGTGCGGCGCGGGGAGTTGATGGCGCAGGCACCCGAGGGCGGCATGGCCGCGGTCATGGGTGCCGCCGAGGAGCGCGTCCGCGAGGTGCTCGCCGAGCGCGCGCCCCGTGTCGACGTGGCCAACCTCAACGCCCCCGGGCAGACCGTGGTCTCCGGGCCGCGGGACGAGATCGCGGGACTGCGGGACGTCTTCGGCACCGAGGCGAAGGCGGTCGTACCGCTCAACGTCGGCGGGGCCTTCCACTCCCGGTACATGGCCGACGCCGCCGAGGAGTTCGGCACGTTCCTCGCCCAGTACCGGCTGGCGTCGCCGCGCATCGAGGTGATCTCGAACGTGACGGCACGGCCGTACGGCACCGACGATCCGGCGGACCTGCTGACCCGGCAGATCGCGTCGCCGGTGCGGTGGACCGAGAGCGTCGCGTATCTGCTGGACCGTCCCGAGCCGGAGTTCCGGGAGATCGGCCCCGGTCAGGTGCTGACCGGTCTCGTCGCCCAGGTCAAGGCCCACCGGCGGGCGCTGTCGCCCACCGCATGAACCCCACGAGCGAGTGAGTCGAGAGGCGATCATGGAAGACCAGACGACGCCGACCCGAGTGCGGGCCACCGCCGCCGTGGTCGAGACTTTCCGGCACGCCAGTGCCGATGACAATCCGCTGCATGTCGACGCCGGTTACGCGCGGCGCACCGCCTTCGGCGAGCCCGTCGTCTACGGGGTGCTCGGCACGCTCCTCGCCCTGTCCGGCCTCGCGCCGCGGCCCGACCGCCACCCGGTCCGGATCTCCGTACGCTTCCAGGCCCCCGTGTACGCGGACCAGGACTACACCCGCGAGGTGGCCGAGGACTCGGCGGAGCGTGCGGTGGTCCGGCTGCGGGACGGCGCACGCACCCTGCTGGAGGTGAGCGCCGAGTTCCGTGCGGGGCCCGGGCCCGACGCGGGCGCCGTACCGGACCACGGGGACGCGACCGTGCGCGAGCTGCCCCGCGACGCGGAGCTGACGGAGTTCACGGCGGGCCTGTCTCTGGGCGGCGGATACGCGCCACGCTGGGCCGGTGTCGAGCGGCTCACGGACGAACTCGGGCTGCGGGAGCGAGGGTTGGGCCCGGTTCCGGTGGGCGTGCTGGCGTGGATCAGCTATCTGGCCGGGATGGAGGCGCCCGGCCGTGCCGCGCTGCTGTCCGACTTCGACGTGACCTTCGAGGACTTCAAGGACTTCAAGGACACGGACGGCAGCGGTCCGTTCACCGCGCGAGCCGAAGTCACCGACGTACAGGAGCGGTTCCGGATGCTGCGGCTGACCGGCACCGCCGAGGCCCTGGGCGTACGGGCCGAGGCGAGCGTCCGTGCCTTCCACCGCGCGGACGTTCCGGCGGGCGACGTCGAGGCCCTCGCCTCGCTGCTGCCGGACGGCGAGCCGCTGGCCGGGCGCACCGCGCTGGTCGTCGGCGCCAGCCGCGGTCTCGGTGCCGCGGTCACCCAGGCGCTCGCGCTGCAGGGCGCCGAGGTGTACGCCGGGTTCCACCGCAGTACCGAGGACGCGGCCGCCGTGGCCGAGCGGCTCGGCGCCGCCGGTGCCCGCGTCCGTCCGGTGCCCGGTGACGCGGCCGACCCGGAGTGGACGGCCGGCGTCCTGAGGCGGATCCGCGACGAACGCGGCGGACTCGACCTGCTGGTGCTCAACGCCTGCCCCACACCGGCCGAGCTGCCCCTGGAGCCCGCCACCTCGGCCCGTGCCGCGGACCATGTGGCCCGGGCCCTGTCCCTCACCCGTGAGCCGCTCGCCGCGCTCGCGGCCGAGGTCGCCGGGCGGGGCGGCCGGGTCGTCACGGTCTCCAGCGCGTGGACGACGGACCCGCAGCCGGGCTGGTCGGCGTATGTGACGGCCAAGTTCGCCGTCGAGGGCCTGACGCGCGCGGCCGCCGTCGAGCACGCGGAGGCGTCGTGGCTGATCGCGCGCCCGCCCCGGCTGCGTACCGCTATGACCGCGACCCCGCTGGGCGGCGACCGGGGCGCGGCCGTCGAACCGGTCGCCGCGGCCCTCGCTCGCGCCGTGGCCGCAACCGCCGCACCGGGCGAGGTGCGGGTGCTGTCCTTCACGGAGGACGGCACAGCCCTGGCCCAACCCGACGACCAGGGCTCCGGCGGGCACGCCACGGACGCCCCCGGAACGGCACCCGCCGGCGCCGACGACACGCCCGTGGAAGCCGCGGACCGGCGCCCCCTCGACCTCGCCGTCGTTGCGACCTTCACCCTCGACCCGCTGCTGGAGCCGCTGCGGCACTGGTGCGACCGTCTCGGCCTCGGTCTGAACGTCAGGCCCGCCGACTACGCGCAGGTCTTCCAGGAACTCCTCTCCCCCGACGGCGTGTTCGCCTCCGTCGACCAGGGCCTGAAGGCCGTCCTGGTCCGGACCGGGGACTGGCCGGAGGGAGAGGGCGCACGGACCGCCGAGGAGTTCGCCGACGCGGTGCGCTCGCACGCCCGGCGCAGCTCCGTGCCGTTGCTGGTGCTGCTGTGCCCGCCGTCCCCCGACCACGACGCCGGCCGGGGCCGCGACGCGGAACTGACCGCCGCCGAGGAGCTGATCGTACGGTCGCTGAGCGATGTCCCGGGTGTCCATGTGCTCGGCAGGGACCGCTGGTCGGGCGGGACCGTCCCGGCCGGCGAGAGCCACTACGACGCGGCGCGCGACCAGGCCGCGCACATCCCGTTCACGCAGGAGGGCTGTGTCGCCGTGGCGGCCGGTGTGGCACGCGCCGCGCACGCCGCTCTGACCGCGCCGTCCAAGGTGATCGTGCTCGACTGCGACAACACCCTGTGGGGCGGGGTCGTCGGCGAGGACGGGCCCCACGGCGTGCGCTTGGAGGCCGCCCACCGGGCCGTTCAGGAGTGGGCCGTCGCCCGCCGGCGAGAGGGCGTGCTGATCTGCCTGGCCAGCAAGAACGAGGAGGCGGACGTCGCCGAGGTGCTGGCGGTGCGTCAGGACATGCCGCTGCGGGCCGAGCACATCACGGCGCGCCGGGTGAACTGGGAGCCGAAGGCCCTCAACATCGCGTCGCTGGCCGCCGAACTCGACCTCGGCCCGGACAGCTTCGTCTTCCTCGACGACAACCCGGTGGAGGTGGCCGCGGTCCGGGCCGCACACCCCGAGGTGCTGTCGCTGCAACTGCCCGAGGACGGCGACGCGGTGCCCGGTTTCCTGGACCGGATCTGGTCGCTGGACCGGCTCACCGTCACCGACGAGGACCGCAGGCGCGGCGACTTCTACAAGGCCCGCGGCGACCGTGACGCGATGCGCCGCGACGCGTCGTCGTTCGCCGACTTCATCAGCGGCCTCGGGCTGACGGTCGAGGTGGCGCCGCCGGTGCCGGAGCAGTACGCGCGGATGTCCCAGCTGACCTACCGCACCAACCAGTTCAACCTGTCGACGGTGCGCCGTGGCGAGCCGGAGATGCGGGTGCTGCTCGCCGACCCGAAGGTGCGCGTCCGTACCGCCCATGTGAAGGACCGCTTCGGCGACTACGGTCTGGTGGGCCTCGCCATCACCCGCGAGGACGCCGACGGGACCTCGGCCGTGCTCGACACGTTCCTGATGAGCTGCCGGGTGCTGGGACGCGGCGTCGAGCACGCCTTCCTGGCCGCGGTGGCCCGGGAGCTGAGCGAGGCGGGCGTGTCCCGTCTGGTCGCCCCGTACGCGCCCACCGAGCGCAACACTCCGGTGCGGCGGTTCTTCGACTCGGTGCTCGGCGCCTTCGGTGAGCCGGGCGAGGACGGCCGGATCGTGTACCGGGCGCCCCTCTCCGCCGTCGCCGAGGTGGCGTTCGTGCCGGAGGAGGCCCAGCCGGAGCCGGACGACAGCGCGCCGCCGAAGAAGAAGCAGGCGAGGGAGCCCTCGGAAGCGGGCGCGCGCGATGCCGTACGCCGCCGGGCCCTGGTCGACCTCGCGCAGGACACCGACCCCCTGGCGACCGTGCTGCGGGCGACTCGTCCCTCCGCCCGGCTCGCCGCCCCGGTCGCGCCGGACCCCGCGGCGGAGCCGGTGCCGTCCGCGACGGGCGGCCTGGCCGAGGCGCGCGAAGCGGTGTGCTCGGTCGTCGCGGACGTCCTGGGGCTGCCCCGCGCCGACATCGGTCCCCACACTCCGCTCGAAGCGATCCGGATGACGTCCCTCGCCGTGGTGGACGCGGTCATCCGGCTGGAGAAACGGTACGGGCGGCTGTCCAAGACGCTGTTCTTCGAGCACCGCACACTGGGAGACATCGCCGCGGCACTCGCCGTCGAGGAGCCGGCCGAGCCCGGCACGGCCGGCCCGGTGACCGCGCGGGAGCCCCGCCCCGCGCCCGTCGCCGAAAACACCGTACCCACTGAAGATGCCGCAAACGCCGTACGGCAGAGCGGCGCACCGCCCGCCGCCACGCCGGAGCCGCCGGCCGTGCCCGTGCCCCACGGGGACCCGATCGCCGTCGTCGGACTCGCCGGGCACTACCCGGGCGCCGAGAGCCTGGACGAGCTGTGGCAGAACGTGCTGGACGGCCGCAGCGCCGCCCGCCCCGTACCGTCCGACCGCTGGGACCACAGCGCGGTGTACGCGCCCGAGGGCGGTCAGGGGCGCACGTACAGCGGTATCGGCGCGTTCCTGGACGGGGTCGCCGACTTCGACTCGCTGTACTTCGGCATCGCTCCGCGCGACGCCGAGCAGATGGACCCGCAGCAGCGGCTGTTCCTGCGGACGGCGGTGGAGGCCGTGCAGGACGCCGGGTACGACCGGCACACGCTCGGCCGGGACGTGGGCGTCTACGTCGGCGCGATGGCCGACGACTACCGCACCTTCAGCGCGAACGGAGCGGCCACCGGTCACTCGCCCTACCCGTACGCCGACAACTACGCGATCGCCAACCGGGTCTCGTACTTCCTGGACCTGACCGGGCCCAGCATGGTCGTCGACACCGCGTGCTCCGCCTCGGGCGTGGCCGTGCACCTGGCGTGCGAGGCCGTCCGGCGGGGTGAGGTGTCGGCCGCGATCGCGGGCGGCGTGAACCTGGTGCTGCACCCGGTGCGCCACATCCAGTACGCGCAGATGGGCATGTTGTCGAAGACCGGCGTGTGCCGTCCGTTCGCGGAGGGCGCCGACGGGTTCGTCATGGGCGAGGGCGCGGGCGCGGTGCTGCTCAAGCCGCTGTCGAAGGCCCTCGCCGACGGCGATCACGTCTACGGGCTGATCCGCGGCACCGCCGTCAACTCCGGGGGCCGCACCAGTGGGTTCACCGTGCCCAGTCCCGAGGCGCAGGCGGCGCTGGTGTCGTCGGCGCTGCGCGGCGCGGGGGTGGACCCGGCCACCGTCGGCTATGTGGAGGCGCACGGCAGCGGCACCTCGCTGGGCGACCCGATCGAAGTACGGGCGCTGACGCGGGCGTTCGGTGCCCGGGAGCGGGCCGGCAGCTGCGCGCTGGGCAGTGTGAAGGCGAACATCGGGCATCTCGAACCCGCCGCCGGAATCGCCGGGCTGACGAAGGTGCTGCTGCAGCTCAAGCACCGCACGCTGCCGCCCACGCCGCACGCCGGCACTCCCAATCCGTTCGTCGAGCTGGACGGCAGCCCCTTCCGCCTGCAGGACACCGCGGCGCCCTGGGAGCCGGTGGGCGCGGAGGCCGACGGCAGCGCCCCTCCGCTGCGGGCGGGAGTGAGCTCCTTCGGCGCCGGCGGGGTCAACGCGCACCTGGTCGTCGAGGCCTGTGAGAGGCCGTCCACAGAAGAAGAGGAGGAGGACGCGGTGCGTGCCGAGCTGTATGTGCTGTCGGCCCGGACCGATGAGCAACTGCGGTCCACGGCGAGGAGGCTGGCGGTTCACCTGCGGGGTCCGGGGCGGGCCGCTCGCCTCGCCGACGTGGCGCACACGCTACGGGTGGGCCGCGAGGCCCTGGAGGTGCGGGCGGCGTTCACCGCGCGGGGACGCGAGGAGCTGCTGGGCACGCTGGACCGGATCGCGGAGGGCACCGAGGACGGCTCCGCCGCCGTGCATTCCGGGCGGCTGGTGCGCGGCGGGCCGCTGGCCGGGCTCTTCGAGGACCTCACCGGCGGGCAGGACTTCCTGTCGTCGCTGGCCGCGCGGGGCGAACTCGGCATGCTGGCCCGGCTGTGGGTGCAAGGGGCCGACCTCGACTGGACGGCCCTGCTGCCCGCCGCCCGGCGCACCCCGCTGCCGGCCTACCCGTTCGAGCGGGTGCCCTACTGGCTGCCGTCGACCGCGTTGAGCGTCACCAGCCCCCAGGCGCCCGCCGCCGACCCGGAGCCGGCCGGGGCCGCGCCCGAGACCGCCGCCGTGTGGACCCCGTACTGGGAGACCGCCGCCGGGCGGACCGTCACCGAAGGCACGGCCGCACCGCGCACCGTGCTCGTCCTCGACAGGCCGGACACCCCGCCCGCCGCCGACCCGGACGGGGAGCGGCCGTGGCTGAGCCTGCGCGCGGTGGAGTGCGCCCCCGGCCAGGTGCCCGAGGAACAGCCCGGCACCGTGGTGCGGCGAGGCAACGCCGACGATCTGCGTTCCCTGCTGGAGCGGTCGGGTGCCGAAGGCCCCGTGGTCCTGATCGACCGGCGCGGGCTCTCGGGCTCCGCGGACGGCCCGCAGGACGCGGCCGCCGTCGCGGAGCGGCTCCCGGCCGACCTGGGACGCGCCGTCTCGGTCGGGGCGCTGCCCCCGTTGACGTACGTACAGGTCGTCCCGGCCGGATGTGACGACCCGGTGGAGGCCGCGGTCGCCGCCTTCGGGCGTGCGGTGGCCCGGGAGACGAGCCGCTACCGGCACATCCGCGTCGAACTGGCCGACGGGGCCGACCCGTCCCTGTCCGCCCTGGTCGCGGAGGCGGACAGCGCCGACACCGAGATACGCCTCGGACGCGACGGACGCCGGGTGCTGCGGTTCGCCGACGGCGCCCCGGCCGGTGACGGCGGCGGGCCGGGCTTCACCGAGGGCGGGCACCACGTGGTCACCGGCGGTGCGGGCGGGATCGGCCGCCTCGTCGCGGTCCACCTGGCCGAACAGTACGGCGCGAAGGTCACGTTGATCGGCCGTTCCGCGCCGGGCCCCGAGCACGAGCGGTTCTGCTCGCAGCTGCGTTCCCTGGGCGGCGACGGACTCTACGTACAGGCGGATGTGACCGACCGGTCCGCGCTGGACGTGGCGCTGCGCACGGCCCGTTCCCGGTTCGGCGCCCTGAGCGGTGTGCTGCACGCCGCCGGGCTCATCGACGACGCGCTGCTGCAGGACAAGCCCGACGAGTCGATCGCCCGGGTGCTGGCGCCCAAGACCACCGGTACGGCACTGCTCGACGAGCTGACGGCCGACGACAGGCTCGGCGTGTTCGTCCTGTTCTCCTCCGTCGTCGGCACCGTCGGCAACACGGGGCAGTGCGACTACGCCGCGGCCAACGCCTACCTCGACGCCTGCGCCGTACGCCGGGAGAAGCGGGTCGCGGAGGGTACGCGCAGCGGGCGCACCGTGTCCCTGGCCTGGCCGCTGTGGTCCGAGGGCGGCATGCGGCTGGACGCCGAGGCCGCCGCCATGGCGGTCACGGCGATCGGCCTGGTGCCGATCGGCACGCCGGAGGCCATGCGGGTCCTGGAGGACGCGGTACGGTCGCGCGAGCCGCGCCTGTACGTCTCCTGCGCCGGGACCGACCGCACCCGGGCGGTGCTCGCCCGCGCGGGACTGGGCACCGTCCAGGACGGCGGGCCGCTGGAGGCGCCCGGCGGCCGTGCGGCGGACGCCGGGGCCGAACCGGGCCCCGCGGTGATCCGCGACCTGGTCGTCGCCCGCGTCGCCGAGGTCGCCGGCACCACGCCCGAGCGCATCGACGCGGCCACCGAACTCGGCGCGTACGGCTTCAACTCGGTCCTGCTGACCACTCTCGCCAACCGCCTCAACGACACGTTCGGCCTGGCCCTGACCCCCGTGACGTTCTACGAGTTCCCGACGGCCGACGCGATCACCCGGCACCTGGTGGAACGGCACGGCGCGAGCGTGCGCGCGGCCCTGGGCGCGACGGGGTCCGGCGCCCCGGGGACACCGGAGACACCGGAGACACCGGAGACACCGGAAGCACCAGAAACAAAGGAGACACCGGAGGCACCAGCGGAGCCGGTGACGGCCTCCCCCGCCGCCGCGGAGCCCCTGACCGCGGACGATGCGCCGGAGCGGAGTCCGGTGCCGGTGGCCGGCGGCGCCGATGAGCACGAGGCGATCGCCGTGGTCGGTCTCGCCGGACGGTTCCCCGGAGCGCCGGACGCCGAGACGTTCTGGCGGAACCTGCTCGCCGGACGGGACCTGGTCACCGAGGTTCCGGCGGAGCGCTGGGACTGGCAGGCGTACGACGGCGACCCGCGCCGCGAACCCGGTACCACCGACTGCAGGGCGGGCGGGTTCCTCGACTCCGTGACGGCGTTCGACGCCGCGCACTTCTCGCTGTCGCCACGCGAGGCGTCGCTGATGGACCCGCAGCAGCGGCTGTTCCTGGAGACCTGCTGGCACACCCTGGAGGACGCCGGGTACGACCCGAAGTCCTTCGCCGGGACCCGCACGGGCGTCTTCGCCGGAGCGACCCTGCACGACTACCTGGACGTGCTGCGCGAGCACGGCACCGACGTGGCCGGGCACACCGTCACCGGCAACGTGCACGCCATCGTCGCGAACCGGGTGTCGTACCTGCTGGACCTGCGCGGGCCCAGCGAGACCGTCGACACCGCGTGCTCCAGTTCGCTGGTCGCCCTGCACCGGGCGCTCACGGCCCTGCGGGCGGGCGAGTGCGACGCCGCCCTGGTCGGCGGGGTCAACGTCGTGATGACACCGACCTGGTACGTCTCGCTCAGCCGTGGCGGCATGCTGTCGGCGGGCGGGCGCTGCCACACCTTCGACAGCCGCGCCGACGGCTATGTGCGGGCGGAGGGGGTCGGGGCCGTCCTGCTCAAGCCGCTGGCACGGGCACTCGCCGACGGCGACACGGTGCGCGCGGTGGTGCGCGGTTCCGCGGTCGGCCACGGCGGCCGGGCGCACTCGCTGACCGCGCCCACACCGCGCGGCCAGGCCGACACCATCGTGGCCGCGCTGCGCGACGCGGGGGTCGGCCCGGCGTCCGTGGGCTACATCGAGTCCCACGGCACCGGCACCAAGCTGGGTGACCCGATCGAGATCCAGGGCCTCAAGCAGGCGTTCGAGCGGGCGGCCGGCGACCGTCCGGTGCCGGAGGGTTCCACCGTCCTCGGCGCGCTCAAGGCGTCCGTCGGGCATCTGGAGAGCGCGGCGGGCGTCGCGGGGCTGATCTCGGCCGTGCACGCCCTGCGGGACCGCGCCCTGCCGCCGGTGACTGGTCTCGCCGACCTCAACCCCTATCTGGAACTGGAGGGTTCGCCGTTCCGGGTGCTGCGCGAGGCGCGGCCGTGGACGGCTCCGGCGGAGGGGACGCCGCTGCGCGCGGGGGTGAGTTCCTTCGGCTTCGGCGGCGTCAACGCCCATGTCGTCCTGGAGGAGCCGCCCGCGCGGACCGAGCCGGCGGCGGACGAGGAGAGCCCCCAGGTGGTCGTCCTCTCCGCCCGGACCCGCGACCAGCTGCGCGCCTACGCCAGCGGGCTGCGCGCCTACGCCGCCGACGCGGACGTACGCCTCGGCGACCTGGCATGGACGTCCCAGACCGGCCGGACACCGCTGGCCGAGCGCCTGGCCCTGGTCGCCTCCTCGCTCCCCGAACTGCGCGAGCGCCTCGACGCGTATCTCGGCGACACCGGCGAGGCGGGCACCCCGGGGGTGCACCTCGGCGGCCCGCACCGGGCTCCCTCCTCCGGTCCGGCCGCCCGCCCCACGGACCCGGCGGACGCCGCGGCCCGCTGGACGGCGGGCGATCCGGTGGACTGGACCGTCCTGCACACCGCACCGCGACGCCGGATTCCCTTCCCCGGCTACCCGTTCGACCACAGCACCGAGTTCGGGCCGTCCGGCGTACCGGCCAGGGCCGCACGGAGCACGGGAACAGGAACGGGAACGGGAACGGGAACGGCCGAGCCGGCGAAGGCGAAGGCGAAGTCACCCCTGTCCCCGCCCGAGCCCGCCGCGCTCGCCGCATCCGCGACCGCGCCGGTCGACGACAGTGAGCCGGTCGTCCCGGCCCTGCTGACCCGGGACTGGGTACGCGCCCCGCTGCCGGTCCCGCCCGAGCCCGACCGCAGGCCCCTCGGTGTGCTGATCGTCGGCGCCCGGGACTCGCTCGGCTTCGCCGAGGCCGCCGCTCACGCCGCGGGCGCGGACAAGAGCGGCTGGGTCCTGGTCCGCGAGCGCAGTCTGCTGCCGCACCTGGGGCCGGACGAGTACGACGTCGACCTGGCCGACCACGCGGCGGGGCACACCCTGGCCGAGCGACTCTACGAGCGTTACGGGCAGTTGGACGCGGTGGTGGACCTGACGGATCTGTCCGCCGGACGCGCCGCCGAGGCCGGTACGGCACTGGCACGGGAGGCGGCCCGCATCGGTCTGCTGCAGGAGCTGGTGCGCCGGGCCACCGCGGCGGGACACGAGCTGGCCGTTCTGCAGGTGACGCGGGGCCGGCAGCCGCTGGGCCACGCCCGACCGCACGCCGGGGGCGCCGCGATGGCCGGGCTGGTGCGGGCCGTGGGCGCCGAGTACCGGGCGGTACGCTCCGCGTCCGTCGACCTGGACCCGGAGACCACGGCACCCGACGAGGTGCTCGCCGCCCTGCGCGGTGAACTGGCGGCGGCTTCGGGATCACCGGCCGAGGTGTGCCTGCGTGGCACCGGCCGATGGGTTCCGGGACCGCTGCGCACCCTGGCCGCTCCGCGGACTCGGCCGTCGCTCGACCCTGACCGCACCTATCTGGTGACGGGCGGCACCGCCGGGCTCGGTCTCGCGGCCGCGCTCCGGCTGGCCGAACTGGGCGCTCGCAAGCTGGCGTTGCTCGGCCGGCGCCCACTGCCGCCCCGTGCCGTATGGCAGCGGAGCGTCACCGCCGAGGACGCGGGTGACGCGCGGACCGCCGAACTGGCGCGAGCGGTCGCCGTTCTCGAAGCTCGCGGTGTGCGGGTCGAGATCCACACCGGCCGGCTGACGGACCGCGAGGCGCTGAGCTCGTTCCTGGAGCGGGTACGGGACGAACTCGGCTCCGTCGCCGGGGTGTTGCACTGCGCCGGCTCCGTCGACCGCCGCCACCCGGCGTTCGTGCGCCGCTCCCCCGACGCCATCGCGACGACCTGGGAACCCAAGATCGCCGGGCTCCATGTGCTGGACGAGCTCATCAGGGCCGACCGCCCCGACTTCTTCGTCCTGTACTCGTCGGTCTCCGGAGTGCTGCCGCACCTGGGTGTCGGACTCGGCGACTACGCCGCGGCCAACGCCCACCTGGAGGCCTACGCGGCCGAACGCAACGCGGCCGAGGGCCCGGACGGCACCCGCTACCTCTCCATCGCCTGGGGCAGCTGGACCGGGCTCGGCATGGGCGAGGTCACGGCGGACGCCTATCGGACGGCGGGCTTCGGAGCGCTGACCCGCGACGCCGGGCTGAGCCTGCTGGAGCAGGTGATCGCGGGCCGCGTCGAGGGCGCGGTCGCCGCCGCGGTACGCCCGGGGGGCTTCCCCGCGGCGCCCGGTGCCCAGACGGCCGGCCCCGGCCCGGCCGGTTCGTCCGGCGGCCATCACGCACCGGAACACGACCCCGGCTCTCTTCAGAGCCGTACCGACGACGACCGGACCGACGACCACCGGACCGGCAACGACCGGACCAACAACGACCCGACCGACAACGACCGGACCGACGACGACCGAACCGACGAGACGAAGGAGCTGCAGGTGACGACCACGGACGGCGCCCAGGGCGCGGCCGTCAGGGCGGCGGTCGAGGAGTTCGTCCTCGACCTCATGGCGCGGGAACTCATGCTGCCGAAGGACGCGGTGACCGCCGACGCCTCCTTCGCCGACCTGGGCGTGGACTCGATCCTCATCGCCGGGATGGTGGGCAGGCTGGAGGAGCTGACGGACGCTCCGCTGGATCCGTCGGTGGTACTGGAGAACCCGACGGCCGCGCGACTCGCCGACTTCCTGACGAGCCAGTACCCCCAGGGTGTCGAGCGGTGGGCCGGCCGCGACACCGGCCGGGCCACGCGGGCCACGGCCGGCCCGGCCGTCGAGACGGAGCCGCCGACGGGCCCCCGGAACACCGGGACGGTCCCCGGGCCGCGGCCGCTCGCCGTGATCGGCATGGCCGGCCGCTTCCCGGGAGCCCCGGACACGGACGCGTTCTGGAAGCTGGTGGCCGAAGGCCGCAGCGCGATCCGGGAGGTGCCCGAGTCCCGGTGGAGCACCGACGCGCTGTACGCGCCGGAGAAACGGCCGGGTCGCTCGATCTCCCGGTGGGGCGGCTTCCTCGACGGAATCGAGAACTTCGATCCGGAGCCGTTCGGGATCGCGCCGGAGGACGCCTCGCACGTCGACCCGCTGATCCGGCTGGTCCTGGAGTGCGCCGAGCAGACCTTCCGGGACGCCGGGTACGAGCGGCACGAGCTCGCGGGAACCCGTACGGGCGTGTTCGCGGCGGCCCAGACCGGCGCGTACGCGGCCCGGATCCGTACCCCGCACCGCAACACCGTGACCGGCCTCAACCAGAACTTCGTCGCCGCCCATCTCGCCCAGGTCTACGATCTGCGCGGCCCGCACCTCGTGATCGACACCGCGTGCTCGTCCTCACTGGCCGCGCTGTCCATGGCGGAGCAGTCGCTGCGGCTCGGGGAGTGCGACACGGCGCTGGTCGCGGCGGCGGACCTGCTGCTGGACGAGATGCCGTACCTGAAGCTGAGCGCGTCCGGGGCGCTGTCGCCGGACGGCGCGTGCCGGGTCTTCGACTCGCGCGCCAACGGCCTGGTGCTCGGCGAGGGGGCGGGCGCCCTGCTGCTGAAGCCGCTCGACGCGGCGCTCGCCGACGGCGACCGGGTGTACGCCGTGCTGGAGTCGGTCGCCGTGAACAACGACGGCCGCACGATGGGCCTGACCACACCCAACCCGGACGCCCAGCAGGAAGTCGTGAGCCGGGCACAGCGGCTGGCCGGGGTGGACCCGACGGGCATCGGCTACATCGAGGCACACGGCACCGGCACGATGATCGGCGACCCGATGGAACTGCGCGCCCTGACCCGTGCCTTCGGGGACGCGGGCGGCAGGACGGGCTACTGCGCGGTGGGCAGCGTGAAGTCCAACATCGGGCACACGCTGATGGCCGCCGGGATGGCCGGACTGCACAAGGTCGTCCTGGCGCTCAGGCACCACGGGATTCCGCCCACCCTGCACTGCGAGACGCCCAACCCCCGCTTCAACTTCGCCCGGTCGCCGTTCTACCCGAACACCGAGCTGCGCGACTTCGCGCCGATCGACAGGGTGCGCCGGGCCGGCATCAGCGCGTTCGGCTTCGGCGGCGTCAACTGCCACGCGATCCTGCGTGAGCCCACGACCGCGGAGCTCGCCGCCCGCCCGGCCGAGCGCGCCAGTCTGCCGCCGGCCGTCTTCCGCCGCGTCCGCCACTGGGTGGAGCGGGACACGGCGCCCGTCTCCGTCCCCGCGACCGCCGCCCCCGTCATGCCCGTCCCGCCCGTCCCGCCCGCGCCCGTCGCGCATACCACGCACGCTGCCGCCGGCCGCCCGATCCTGCCGCTCGAGGAGCTGAACTGACGATGTCCGACACCCATCGGTCCTTTGACGCGGAGACCGCGCTGCGCTCGCTCGCCGGGCACCGCTTCGCCACCCGGGTGACCGCCCAGGACGCGGCCGTACGCGACCACCTCGTCCACCACACCCCGGTACTGCCCGGCGTCTTCCACCTCGACCTGGTGATGCGGCTCGTCCGCCGTCTCGGCGTCGATCCCGCCTCCGTGGAGCTCAGGCGCTGTGTGTTCATCCGGCCCCTGATCGCCGTCGGCGACCTCGACCGCCAGCTGGAGGTGACGGTCGGGGAACCCTCGGCACGCGGCGGAGTCCCGGTCACCGTACGCAGCCGTCCACTGCTCGGCGGCGAGGTCGCCGACGAGGAGTGGCAGACCAACTTCCAGACGGAGATCCACGCGGTGGGGCCCTGGCTGCCGCAGCCGGTGCCCTCGGGGCGGCTGGAGGCCGCCTCCGGCCCGGACTCGCTCGACGCGGACGACCTGTACGCGCTGGCCCGTCAACTCGACATCGAGCACGGCCCGTTCATGAAGGTTCAGGGCCGAGTCGGCGCCGGTGCCGACTTCTCGGTCGCCGACGTGCATCTCGACCCGAGCGCGGTCGAGCAACTCGGGCACTTCTTCGTGCACCCCGTCTTCATGGACTTCTCGGTGCTCGTGCCCTTCCTGCAGTTCCCCGAGCCGGTGCGGCGCGGCATCGTCCAGCCGTTCATCCCGATCTACGTCGACTCGTTCCGGGCCCGCCGCCCGCTCCAGGAGCGCACCCTGGTGCACTCGCCGCGGCTGGCCGACCTGCACGTGGACGACAGCACCCAGGCCGTCGTGGCGGACATCGACCTGTGCACCGAGGACGGCGAGGTCGCGGTGCGGCTGAGCGGCTACCGGGCCAAGCGGGTGCGGACGACGGAGGACATCCGCAAGCACGCGCAGGAGGGCGAGCGGCTGGCCGCCGCGCGGGCCGACAGGTCCACGGCGCCGGCCCCGTCACCGACCCCGTCACCGGTCGTGGCGCCCCCGGCCCCGACCGCCACGCCTGCCCCGGGCCAGGACCTGACGGCACTCGTCACCCAGCTCATCACCGAACAGACCGGCAAACCCACCACCGACATCCACCCCGACCAAGGCTTCTACGACGAA
>NZ_JBSFUU010000068.1:18748-57369 GCF_053591955.1 Streptomyces sp. NPDC002845
TTCGAACACCCCACCATCACCCAACTCGTCAACCACCTCACCGACGAAGGCATCCAACCCCCCACGACGGCCACCCCTGTGGCCCCGGCCGACCCGCCCGCCCCCGGCCAGGACCTGACGGCACTCGTCACCCAGCTCATCACCGAACAGACCGGCAAACCCACCACCGACATCCACCCCGACCAAGGCTTCTACGACGAACTCGGCCTCACCTCCGTCGACCTCCTCAACATCGCCGGAAAACTCGAAACCACCCTGAACACCGAGCTCTACCCCACCCTCCTCTTCGAACACCCCACCATCACCCAACTCGTCAACCACCTCACCGACGAAGGCATCCAACCCCCCACGACGGCCACCCCTGTGGCCCCGGCCGACCCGGTCGTCGTATCCGAACCCGAGCCGTCAGCTCCACCTGCCGACGCCCCCATGGCGATCGTCGGCGTGGCCGGCCGTTACCCGGGCGCCCGTGATCTCGACGAGTTCTGGGAGGTGCTGCGCACCGGACGGGACTGCCTCGGCGACGTCCCGGCCGGGCGGTGGGAGGCGGACGCGTGGTACGCGCCGGAGCCGGGGACGCCCGGACGGACGTATCTCAAGCGCGGCGGCTTCATCGAGGACGTGGACCGCTTCGACTCGCTGTTCTTCAACATCCCGCCGCGGCAGGCGAAGCTGATGGACCCGCACGAGCGGCAGTTCCTGGAGGTCGCCTGGTCGGCGCTGGAGGACGCCGGGTACACACCGGAGTCCCTGACGGCGGCGGCCCGTGGCCCGGTCGGCGTCTTCGCCGGGTCCATGTGGGCGGACTACCACCTGCACGGGCTGGAGAGCGTGCGGGACGGCGGCGCCGACGTGGCGCTGAGCTGGCTCGGCGGCATCCCCAACCGGGTCAGCCACGCCTTCGACTTCGGCGGCCCCAGTGTGCTGGTCGACACCGCCTGTTCCTCCTCGCTGACGGCGCTGCACCAGGCCTGCGAGTCGATACGCCGCGGGGAGTGCCGTGCGGCGCTGGTGGGCGGTGCGAGCCTGTCCCTGCACCCGTACAAATACGTGCGGTCGGCGGCCAACGGCCTGCTGTCGAAGGACGGCACGAGCCGGCCGTTCGGGGACGGTGCCTCCGGCTATGTGCCGGCGGACGGCGTGGGCGCGCTGATCGTGCGCCCGCTGGCCGACGCGGAGGCGGACGGCGACCGGATCCTGGCCGTCGTCCGCGGCTCGGCCGTGAACCACACCGGGCGTACCCCCGGCTACACGATCACCAGCCCGGACGCCCAGAGCCGGGTGGTCGAGGAGGCCCTGGCGCGGGCCGGTGTCCCGGCCTCGACGGTGACCCTGCTGGAGGCCCATGGCGCGGCGACCGCGCTGGGCGACCAGCTGGAGGTCGACGCGCTCACCCGGACGTTCCGCAAGGACACGGACACGCGCGGATTCTGTGCGATCGGCTCGGTGAAGGCGAACATCGGCCACACCGAGGCGGCCGCGGGGCTCGCCTCGCTCACCAAGATCCTGCTGTGCCTGCGCCACCGGACCCTCGTGCCGGTACCGCACGCCGAACGCCCCAACCCCGCCATCGACTTCGCCGCCTCGCCGTTCCGGCTTCCGCGCGGCGAGGAGCCGTGGACGCCGGTCACCGATCCGGCCACCGGGCGCCCCGCTCCGCTGCGCGCGGCGGTCAGCGCCTTCGGCTTCGGCGGCGCCAACGCCCATGTCGTCCTGGAGGAGTACGTGTCCCCGCAGCCCCCGTCCGACGCTCAGGAATCACCGGCCCGCCAGGTCGTGGCGCTGTCGGCCCGCACGGGCGAGCAGCTGACACGGCGCGCGGGCGATCTCGCCGAGGCGCTGCGCGCCCGGCCGGCCACGCGGCTCGCCGATGTGGCGCACACCCTCGCCGTGGGACGCCGGCACCTCGGGGAACGGCTCGCGCTCGTCGTCTCCTCCACCGCCGGACTCGTGGACGCGCTGGAGGACTTCGTGGCCGGGCGCACCGTCGCGGTGCCCCACTTCCGCGCCACCGCGCGCCGGTCCGCTCCGGCGTCCGTGACGCGGCCGTCCGCCGCCCCGGAGGCCACGGCCGAGGACTGGGCCACCGGCATCGTCGGCACGCTCGACGCGGTCCCCGGCGGGCGCCGTATCGCGCTGCCCGCCTACCCGTTCGCCGGCGAGCGGCACTGGATCACCCCCGCGCCCGCGCAGGAGGCGGGCCGCGTGGGCCCTGCCGGGGTGCCCGCGCGGCCCGAGTCCGCCCGGACCGCGCCCGGCACGGGCACCGTTCCGCTGGCCGATCTGCGGCAGGTGATGCTGTACGAGCCCGCCTGGGCGGCGCGCGAGGCACCGCGGCCCGGCGTGGAGCTCGGCGGCGGGCCCGTGCTGGTGCTCGACACGTCCGAGGCGCGCCCGACGGCGATCCGCGCCCGGACCGGGGCGGGGGCGGTGCTGGTCACGCCGGGCAGCGGCTTCGCCCGGCTGTCCGCCGACCACTTCACCGTCGCCCCCGACTCCGCGACGGACCACAAGGAGCTGCGCAAGGCCCTGGAGCGGGAAGGCCGGGTGCCGAACGCGATCCTGCACCTGTGGCACCTGGACGGCTCCGACCCGGCCGGTCCGCCGGAGCGGCCCACCGGTCTGCTGTCGGTGTACGCGCTGTGCCAGGCCTGGGCCGTCGGCCGTCGCACGGCCCTGCCCGTGGTGCACGCCTACCACTCGCCCGTCGAGTGCCCGCCGGACGCCTCGGTGGGCGGCCTGGCCCGGGGTCTGCGTCTGGAACAGCCCAAGCTGCCGCTGAGCACGATCCGGTTCGCCGCCCCGCAGAGCGATCCCGCGCGGGCCGCCGAGGTGCTGCTCGCGGAGGCCGCGTCGCCGGGCGACCTGGAGGTCCGTCACACCGCGGCAGGGGTCCGCGAGGTGCGCGGCTTCGCCCCGGCGGCCCCGCTGCCCTCCGGCACGCCGCTGGCCCGCCCGGGAGGTACGTATCTGATCAGCGGCGGTACCGGCGGCATCGCCCGGCACGTGGCCCGGCGCATGGCGCGCGCCGCCCGGCCGGACATCGTGCTCTTCGGCCGCTCGTCCGAGGGGGAGAAGCAGCGGGAGTTCCTGGCGGAGCTCGCCGCGCTCGGCTCCAGGGCCGCGTACATCCAGGCCGATGTGACTCGGCTCGCCGACGTACAGAGGCTGGTGGCCACCGCCGAGGAGCGGTTCGGCTCGGTCACCGGCGTCATCCACACGGCCGGCGTGGTCGAGGACGGCCTGCTGATCAACAAGAAGCCGGACTCCGTACGCCGGGTCCTCGCGCCCAAGTTCGACGGCGCCCGCAACCTGGACCTGGCGACCGCAGGCCGGCCGCTGGACTATCTGGTGCTGTTCTCCTCCACCTCCGCCGTCCTCGGTTCCATCGGCACCACCGACTACACCGCCGCCAACGCCTACATGGACTCCTTCACGGCGTGGCGCGAGGACCTCGTCGCGCGCGGCGAGCGCCACGGGCGCAGCGTCTCCGTCAACTGGCCGCTGTGGGACGAGGGCGGCATGCGCATCAACCCGGCGGTGGAGAAGCAGGTGCTGGAGAGCACCGGGCTGGTGCCGCTGACGACGGCTCACGGTCTCGCCGCGCTGGAGGCGGGGCTGGCCCACGACGGGCCGCAGCTGGCGGTCTTCGAGGGCGACCGGGCCAAGGTCGAGCGGCTGCTGGCGGTGATCTGGCCGGAGCGGGTGCGGACGGCGGTGGACCACCGGCTCCCCGCGGCCGGGCCCGCCGTGAGCGACGCCGAGACGGTCGCCGAACTGGAGGCGATGATCGCCGAGACCGTGACCGGGCTGCTGCCGCACACGGCGGGGCTGTCCGAGGAGTTGCTCACCTGGACCTTCATGGAGCTGGGGCTCAGCTCGGTCGATGTGATCGCCCTCGGCAAGCGGCTGGGCGAGCAGCTGGGCATCGAGATCGTGCCGACCATTTTCTTCCGCCGCACCCGCGTCCCCGAGCTGGCGGCGCATCTCGCCAAGGAGAACGGTGAGGCGGTGCGTGCCTGGTACGCGTCGTTCAAGGGCGGCACGGCGTCCGTTTCCGTGGCGCCCGTTTCCGTGGCGTCCGACGAAGCACCCGAAGCAGCTGAAGCACCTGAAACACCCGAAGCCACCGTCGGCACCACGGCGACGCCCGCGCCGCGCACGGCGGCGCTTCGTACCGCGGCTTCTTCGGCGGCCGGGCGAAGCCCGGAGTCCGGCCCTGCCGACTCCGGTCCGGCCGACCGCGACATCGCCGTCATCGGTCTCGCCGGCCGCTTCCCGGGCGCCACGAACGCGCGGGAACTGTGGGAGGCGCTGGTCGCCGGGCGTGATCTCGTGCGCGATGTGCCGGCCGACCGCTGGGACCACGCCCGTCATCTCGACGCGGACGGCGCCGCCGGGACGACGGAGTGCCCGGCCGGTGGCTTCGTCGACGACGTGAGCCGGTTCGACGCGGCCTTCTTCGGGATTCCGCGTGCCGAGGCGGAGGCGATGGACCCGCAACTGCGGCTCCTGCTGGAGGTGTTGTACGAGACGGCGGAGGACGCGGCCGTGCTGCCCCGGCTGCGCGGCAGCGACACGGGTGTCTTCGTCGGCGAGTGCTTCCGCGACTACGAGGGCGAGATGATCGCCCGGGGCCGCAGGTCCGGCCCGTACGACGCGACGGGCATCGCCACCACGATGGCCGCCAACCGGCCCTCCCACCACTTCGACCTGTCGGGGCCGAGCCTGACCGTCGACACGGCCTGCTCCTCGTCCCTGCACGCGCTGCAGCTGGCGGTGGAGTCGCTGCGCCGCGGCGAATGCTCGATGGCCTTCGCGGCGGGCAGCAACCTGATGCTCAGCCCGCGCCACTACCTGTCGTTGTCCGGCACCGGGGCGCTGTCGCCCAGCGGTCGCTGCCATGCCTTCGACGAGCGCGCCGACGGGTACGTGCCGGCCGAGGCGGTCGCCGCGGTCCTGCTCAAGCCGCTGCGGGCGGCACTCGCCGACGGGGACCCGGTCCGCGCCGTCATCAAGGGGGTCGCGGTCGGACACGGCGGTCACGCGGGCGCGGTGACCGCGCCCAGCCCGCAGCGCCAGACCGAACTCATCGAGCGGGCCTGGCGCGACGCCGGCGTGTCCGTGCACACCATGGGTCTGCTGGAGGCGCACGGCACGGGCACCAGGCTCGGCGACCCCATCGAGATCGACGGGCTGCGCGGTGCCCTGGCCGGCCGTCCGGCCGACGCACCGCCCGTCGTGGTCGCCACGGCCAAGGCGCACCTGGGCCACGCCGAGGGCGCCGCGGGCGTGGTCGGCGTCGTCAAGGCGGTCCTGTCGCTGGAGAACGGCGTCGTCCCGGGGATGCCCGGCTTCCGCACAGCCAACCCGTACCTGGGCCTGGACGACGGCCGGTTGACGCTTGCCGCCACGACCGCCGAGTTGCCGTCGCGGCCGGACGCACCGCGCCGGGCCGGGGTGAGCTCCTTCGGGTTCGGCGGCGCCAACGCGCACGTCGTCCTGGAGGAGGCCCCGCCGCGGGCGCGTACGGCAGGGAGCGGCGGCCGCAGTCTGGTCGTGCCGTTCTCCGCCGCCACGGCCGAGCAGCTGGCCGAGGTACTGCGCCGCCAGCGCGCCCCGCTCTCCTCGGAGCAGGACCTCGTGGCGGTGGCCGCGACCTTGCAGCACGGCCGTGAGGCACTGCCCGCCCGGATCGCCGTCGTGGCCGCCACGTGCGGTGAACTCGCCGCCGAGCTGGACACGTTGCTGGCCGGCACCGTCGAGGCGGGCACGGTCCGGGCGGTGCCCGGCTCGGACGCGGCGGCGGTGGCGTCCGCGCGCCGGTGGGCGGCCGGCACAGCCGTCGACTGGGCGCCGGACAACGGCGGCGCCGACGCGCCCAGGCTGAACCTGCCCGGTCGCCCCTTCGCCGGGGAGCACTACTGGCTCCGCGAGGCCGAGCCGACCGCCGAGCCCGCGCCGACCGCCGAGCACGCGCCTCCTGCCACCGTCCCTGCCATCGCCTCTGCCACCGCCCCAGCTGCCGCCTCTCCCACCACCGCAGCTGCCGCCCCTGCCGCCGCTCCTGCCACCGCCCCCGCTGCCGCCTCTCCCACCGCCCCGGCTCCCGCCTCTGCCGCTGCCTCCGTCGCCGACAGAGCATCGGGCCCGGCCGCGGCCGCTCTCGCCGGTGCCGGAGCCTTCATGGAGTCATCGGCGTACGACGCGACCGGTGTCCGGCGCGGTCTGGAGCGGCTCGGTGCGATCGGCTCCCGGCTCGCCGCGCTGTCCGTGCGCGAGCACCTGGGCATCACCGGACAGGTATCGGGCGCCGACGTGCTCGGCGGACTGCCCGCCGTGGAACCGTACGGGCGGTTCGTGAGCCGGCTCGCCGACGTGGTGGACCTCGTACCGCGGCCGCTGCCCGACGCGGTTGCCGAACGGGCCCTGATCCAGCGGGAGTTCGCCGACCTGGCCGCGGACTGCCCGGAAGTCTCGGACCTCGTGGCGCTCGCCCAGGCCGTGATCCCGCACATCCCCGATGTCGTGACCGGGCGTACGTCCGCGCTGGAGCTCTACTTCGGCGGGGAGATCGACGAACTGCTCAGCCGCGTCTACACGGGCAATCCCATCGCCGACCACTACAACGCGATGGTGGCGCACCTCGCCGAGTGCTGTGTCCGCGAACGTCTGGCACAGCGCCCCGGCCGCCCCGTGCGGATCCTCGAAGTGGGCGCGGGCACCGGCGGCACCACCGGTCCGGTGCTGGCGCGGCTCAGGCCGTACGGCGCCCAGGTGGAGTACACGTTCACCGACATCTCCGCCTCCTACTTCCGCCAGGCGAGGCGGAAGTTCGCGGACACGGGTCTGCCCATGGTGTTCACTCCGCTCAACGTGGAGCACGACCCGGCGGAGCAGGGTTTGGAAGCGGGGGCGTACGACCTGCTCATCGCGTCCAACGTGGTGCACGCGACGGAGGACATCACCGTGTCGACGGCGCACCTGCGACGGCTCCTCACCGACGGCGGTCTGCTCCTGCTGAACGAGATCACCTCGAACATCGACTACCAGTTCCTGCTGTTCGCGATGATCCCGAGCTGGTGGACGTGCAAGGACAGCGAGCGGCTTCCCGGCGCCCCGCTGCTGGCACCGGCACGCTGGCAGGAGGTGCTCGGGCAGGCGCGGTTCGACGCCAGCTGGGTGTGGGCCCACGACAACGGCGTACCGGACGAGGACGACCAGTGCGTGATCGTGGCCCGTGCCGACGACGCCGTCACGGCATCCGGGGACGGGGGCACGGTGACCGCGAACCCCGTTCCGCGCGCTCAGGCGTCCCCGTCCCCCGTCGCCGTGGAAACCGCCGTACCGGACACCCCGGTCGACGCGGACGCGGCCGTACGGGCGCACCTGCGGGAGATCGTCGCCTCCTTCCTCTCCGTTCCGGCCGAGAGCGTGGACGAGGGCGCGTCCTTCGCCGAGATCGGCGTCGACTCTCTGGGCGCCATTCAGCTGGTGCGAGAGCTGGAGATCGACTTCGGCAAGCTGCCCAAGGTCCTGCTGTACGAGGCGGGCACCGTCGCCGTACTCGCCCAGGAGCTCCGGGCCCGGGCACCGGAGGTGTGCGCCCGCATCGCCCGCGAGGCCGCGCCCGCCGCCGTACCGCCGCCCGTGCCCGTGCCCGCGCCCGCGCCGGCTTCCCCCGAGGAGACCGCGCCCCTTCCGGCACCAGCACCAGCACCAGCACCGGCACCCGAGGCTCCCGCCACCCCGCAGGGCGACCCGGTGGCCATCGTCGGGATGGCGGTCCGGATGCCCGGCGCCCGCACGACGGGCGAGCTGTGGCGCAGCCTGCTGGCGGGCACCGACCACATCACCGAGATCCCGGCCGACCGCTGGGACTGGCGGCCGCTGTTCGGCGACCCGCACCGCGAGGAGGGGAAGACCAACAGCAAGTGGGGTGCCTTCGTCGACGGCGTCACCGAGTTCGACGCGGAGTTCTTCGGGATCTCCGGGCGCGAGGCCGAGGTGATGGACCCCCAGCAGCGGCTGATGCTGCAGACGGCCTGGCACGCGGTCGAGGACTCCGGGCATGCCCCGTCGTCCCTGCACGGCGGCGACACCGGTGTCTTCATCGGTGCCACCTCGCACGACTACACGGCACACCTCGCGGAGGCCGGCCGCTATCGCGAGCCGTACGCCGTCAACGGCAACGCCAAGACGGTGCTCGCGAACCGGATCTCCTTCGAACTCGGTGTGCACGGCCCGAGCGAGGCCGTGGACACGGCCTGCTCCAGTTCGCTGACCGCCCTGCACCGTGCCGTGCGGGCCATCGAGGAGGGCGAGTGCTCCACGGCCGTCGCGGGCGGGGTGCACCTCCTGCTGCACCCCAACATGTATGTGGCCCTGGGCCAGATGGGCGCCCTGTCCCCCGACGGCAGGTGCCACGCCTTCGACCGGTCGGCGAACGGCTTCAGCCGCGGCGAGGGTGTCATCGCGCTCTACCTCAAGCCCCTGTCGCGCGCGCTGGCCGACGGCGACACGGTGCACGCCCTGGTGCGCGGCAGCGGTGTCAACCACGGCGGCCGGGCCCAGTCACTGCCGGTTCCCAATCCGGCCGCGCAGGCCGCGCTGATCTCCCAGGTGCTGCGACGCTCCGGCACCGACCCGCGCACCATCGGCTACGTCGAGGCGCACGGCACCGGCACCGAGGTCGGTGACCCGATCGAACTGCGCGGTCTGCGCAAGGCGTTCGCCGAGCGTGCCGGAATCGCGGAGGACGACCGGGTCGAGGCGTGGTGCGCGGTGGGCTCCATCAAGTCCAACATGGGGCATCTGGAGGCCGCGGCCGGTCTCGCCGGCGTCGTCAAGGCGGTCCTCGCGCTGCGGTACGGGGTGATCCCGCCGAACATCAACTTCCGTGAGGCCAACCCTCTGCTGGACCTCGACGGCAGCCCGTTCCGTGTCGCCGACCGCCGCCGGGACTGGCCGGCGCCGGTGGACGGACAGGGCGGGGCGCTGCCGCGCCGGGCCGCCGTGAGTTCCATGGGGTTCGGCGGCTCCAACGCGCACGTGATCCTGGAGGAGTACCCGGGCCACGCCCCGCGCGCCGCGACCGCCTCCGGCGCGGGACGGCCCGAGCTGTTCGTGCTCTCCGCACGCGGCGAGGACCGGCTCAAGGAGGCCGCCGGCACCCTGGCCGACCACCTCGACGGCGACCGGACGGTCACCGCGGCCGAGGTGGCGCACACCCTGCGCGTCGGGCGCGACGCGATGGAGTGGCGGCTGGCCGTGGTCGCCGCGGAGCTGCCGGAGTTCGTCGCGGCGCTGCGCGCGTATGTCTCCGGAGGCACCGTCGACGACCTGTTCACCGGCCGCGACCGGGGCACCGGAGCGGCTGCCGCACCCACGGACGACCCGCGCGCCCTCGGCCGCCAGTGGGCGGAGGGCCGGGCCGGCGCGGACGCCCTGGCGCGCCTCGCCGGGCCCGGTGCCCGGCGCGTGGGCCTGCCCGGTTACCCGTTCGCGCGGGACCGCTTCTGGGCGGTGGCCGCGGACGGCACCGCCGACGGCACCCCCGGCCCGGCCGCGGCGCCGGACGGCGGCACCGAGGAGCTGATCTCCATGCTCGACGCGCTGAGCAGGGGCGAACTGACCGTTGACGACGTGGACCTTCGTCTGGTCCGGAACGACGGGATGGAACGATGACACAGAACACCGAAACCGTCCGCCGCCTGGTGCTGGAGCGGGTCCGTCAGGGCAAGCTCGACCCGGCCGCGGCCGCCCGGCTCCTCGCCCGGAGCCAGGGATCCACCGCTCCGGCCGATCGGAACACGACGGGTGAGCGAGCCGGGGAGCTCGTCTCCTACCTCCCCCTCTGGGAACCGGCCGACGCCCGGCCGGCCGGTCGCGCCGCCGTCGCCGCCCGCGATGTGCTGCTGGTCGTCGACGGCGCGGACAACGGCCGTGCCTGGGCGACGCCCACCGGGGTGAGGGTCGCGCGGGCCGGACGGGATGTGCGGACGGACACCGCGTCCTGGACCGCGTATCTCCACGAGTTGCGCGAGAGGGGAGCGAGCCCGCGCGGCCTGGTCTTCGATCTGCCGGCCGGCGCCACACGCCCGGAGCGGGCCGTGGAGCTCGTGCTTCCGGTGCTGCGCGCGCTCATCGCCGACCGCGATACGGGGCCGATTCCCGTCGCGTTCCTGGTCACCGGCCGGGCACGTTCCGAACTGACCGCGGCCCTGGGTGCGTTCGCGCAGGTCGCGGGCGCCGAGGACCGACGGCTTCGGGCGGTCTCGGTGCAGGTGGACGAGGTGCCCGCATGGGCCGAGCAGCCCTTCCAGGTGGCACTCGCCGAGCTGTCCGCGGTGCGGCCGGGCCTGGCCGAGGTGCGGCACGGCACGGCGGGCCGCGAGGTGCGCGTCCTGCGGGCCTCGGCACCTCGCACCGGCACGGCCCCGGCGTTCCGTGACGGCGGCCGCTATCTGATCACCGGCGGCGGCAAGGGCATCGGACTGCGGCTCGCGGCGCTGCTGGCGCGCGACCACCGCGCCCGGCTGGTGCTCACCGGCCGTTCCGAGCCGGGTGAGGAGCAGCGGGCCGAGTTCCGCCGCCTGGAGGGGACCGGGGCCCGGATCGTGTACGTACGCGGGGACATCACCCGTTACGAGGACGCACTGGAGGCGGTCACCGTCGCGCGGCGCGAATTCGGCGGCCTGGACGGTGTGCTGCACTCGGCCGGTCTGAACGAGGACGCCTATCTGGTCAACAAGGACGTCGACTCGGCCCGGCGGGTCCTGTCGGTGAAGCTCGACGGCGCGGCGCACCTGGACCGGGTCACCTCCAATCTGCGGCTCGACTTCTTCGCGCTGTTCTCCTCCACGTCGGCCTACTTCGGGGCCGCGGGCCAGGCCGACTACGCGGCCGCCAACCGGGCGCTGGGCGCGTTCGCGGCCACCCGGGCGCGGCGCGTCACGGCGGGGTCCCGGCACGGCGCCTCGGTGGCCGTGGCCTGGCCCCTGTGGGCGGAGGGCGGCATGGAGATCTCCGCCGAGAACCGTTCGGTGCTGGAGGAGCTGCAGGGCATGCTCGCCATGCCCACCGAGGTGGGCCTGCGGGCGCTCTCGGACGCGATCACGTCCGGGGAGCCGGAGAAGCTGGTGGTCTTCGGGCGGGCGGAGCGCGTCCACGCCTGGATGACGAAGCTGTCCGCCGAGGAGTCCGCCCCCGGATTCTCCGCCGACGAATCCGCCGACGAGTCCGCCTCCGGCGAAGGAGCCGCGGCGAGCGCCCCGGCGGACGAGCCGGGCGAGGACCGGGACCTGGTGGCCGCCGCGGAGGCGTACCTGCTCCAGCTCGTCACCGAGACCGCCAAGCTGCCGGCGGGACGGCTCCGCGCGGATCAGGAGTTCTCCACGTTCGGCGTCGACTCCATCCTCATCAAGAAGCTCACCGCCACCCTGGAGGACCGTCTCGGCGACCTGCCCGTCACCCTGCTGTTCGAGTACCGGACCGTCGGCGAGCTCGCCCGCCACCTCGCCGAGCAGCGTGCGGACGCGCTCCGCGCGGTGCTCGGCGTCGACCGGGCCCCGGCGCCCGAGGCGCCTCGTTCCGGGCCCCGGCCGGCCACGGCCGCCACCCGTGCGGGCCGCGACGCGCCGCGGGGTTCCGCCGCCGAGCTCGACGGCGGGCTGCCCCACGACCAGGCGGTCGCGATCGTGGGCATCGGCGGCCGCTATCCGGGCGGCGCGGACCTCACCCGGTTCTGGGAGTCGCTGGCCGCAGGGGCCGACCTGATCGGCGAGGTCCCCGCGGACCGCTGGGACAACGGCCGTCACCTCGCCGCCGAGCGCGGCACCCCCGGCGCCATCACCGGCCGCTGGGGCGGCTTCCTCGACGACGTGGCACGCTTCGACCCGCTGTTCTTCGCCATCTCGCCCGGCGAGGCCGCCAAGCTCGACCCCAATGAGCGGATCTTCCTGGAGGTCGCCTGGTCCGCGCTGGAGCACGCCGGGTACTCGCGGAGCAGGCTGCACGAGACGACCCGTACCGGCGACACGCACGCCGTCGGCGTGTTCGTCGGTGTGACGGGCTCCCAGTACGGGCTCGTCGGCGCGGAGCAGTGGGGCCGCGGCAACAAGGTGTTCGCGCACTCCATGGACTACTCGATCGCCAACCGGCTCAGCTACGTCCTGGACGTGCACGGCCCCAGCATGGTGCTGGACACCGCGTGCTCCGGCTCGCTGACCGCGCTGCACCTGGCCTGCCGCAGCCTGCTCTCGGGCGAGACGAAGGCGGCGATCGCGGGCGGGGTCAACGTCAACATCCACCCCATCAAGTACGCGACGCTCACCGACATGCGGCTGCTCGCCTCCGACGGCCGCTGCCGCGCCTTCGGCGCGGGCGGCGACGGCTTCGTGCCCGGTGAGGGCGCGGGCGCGCTGGTCCTGAAGCGGCTGTCCGACGCGATCGCCGACGGCGACCGGATCCACGCCGTGATCCGCGGTACGGCCGTCAACCACGGCGGCCGCAGCAACGGCTACACGGTGCCGACGCCGCGTGCTCAGGGCGCCGTCGTCGCCGACGCCCTGCGTGCCGCCCGTGTGGACGCGCGCACGGTGACCTATGTGGAGGCGCACGGAACGGGCACGGCGCTGGGCGATCCGGTCGAGGTCGAGGGCCTGAAGCGGGCGTTCGCCGAATACACCGAAAACACGGACGGCACCGGCTTCTGCGCGATCGGCTCGGTGAAGTCCAACCTGGGCCACCTGGAGGCGGCGGCCGGGGTGTGCGGCATCACCAAGGTCGTGCTGCAGTTCGCCCACCGCACCCTGGTGCCGACGCTGCACAGCGAGCCGGTCAATCCCAAGCTGAACCTGGACGCCACACCCTTCCGCCCGCAGCGGACCGCCGAGCCGTGGCGGACGGCGGACGGTGTGCCGCGCCGCGCCGCGGTCAGCTCCTTCGGAGCCGGCGGTGCCAACGGCCATGTGGTGCTGGAGGAGTGGCCCCGGCCCGAGGCGTCCACGGACGACGGCCGCCCGTACGTGGTGGGCCTGTCGGCCCGCACCCCCGAGCAGCTGCGCCAGGTCGCGGAGCGGCTGGCCGACGACCTCGCCCGTGACGGCGACCGCTCGGTGCGCGACATCGCCTTCACCCTCCTGACCGGCCGGGACGAGTGGGACCACCGCCTCGCGGTCGTCGCCACGTCCGCGGCCGGAGCGTGCGCGTCGCTGCGTGCCCACCTCGGTGGCCGGGCCCCGGCCGAGGTGCGCGTCGGCCGCGCGGACCGGTCCGAACCGGCCGTCGACGTACGGGAGTCGCTGGCAGCGGGCCGCTGGCGGGAGCTCGCCGACGCGTGGGTGTCCGGAGCCCGTGTCCCCTGGCAGGACGCGTTCCGCGACGGTCCTCGCCCCGTTCCGGTGCCTCTGCCGTCGTATCCCTTCGGGGGCAGGCGGTACTGGGTCGACCTCGTCGACGAGCCCGTGGGCAAGCCCATGGACGAGGCCGTCGACGAGCCCGTCGACAGCGCCGCCGGGCGACCGGCCCCGTCCGTGCTCCGTCGCACCGACACCGTGGTCGCCGACCATCTGGTGGAGGGCCGCGCGGTGGTCGCCGGCGTCGTCCAGCTCGGCCTGGCCCGCGCCGCGGCCCGGCTCCCCCGTACTCCGGTGGAGTTCGAGGACGTCCGCTGGCGCGTGCCGCTGGAGGTCGAGGGCGACGCGCTCGACGTGGCCGTCGAGTTCGGCGCGGACGGATCGGCGTACGAGGTGCGGAACGCCGCGACCGGCACCGTGCACTCCACCGGCAGGCTGACCGCGGGTACCGGGCGGTCGCGGGACCGCGTCGACGTCGACGCCGTACGCGCCCGCTGCCCGCGGCGCACCGACGCCGCGGACGTGTACGGCAGGGCGGACGCGGCCGGGCTGCGCTACGGACCGCTGTTCCGGGGGCTCGTGGCGCTGCACCGCGGAGATGGCGAAGCCCTGGCCGAGCTGGCCCCGCCGGACACGGACGCCCCCGAATGGGCGGTCGAGGCCGCGATGACGGACAGCGCGCTGCACGCCGTTCAAGGGGTGCTGCCCGAGGACGACGCCCGCACCGCGCTGCCCGCGTCGGTGTCCCGCGTCACCGTCGACGGGACGGCCCTGGAGGCCCGTTACGCCCACGCGGAGCTGGTCGCGCTCGACGGCGAACGCGGCAGCGCACGGGCGAACGTGACGCTGGCCGCCGCCGACGGAACCGTGCTGGTCCGCTTCGAAGGGCTGCGCATCGCCCGGCCCGCCGTGCGGTCCGGGGAATCCGCCGCCCGGTCCGGGGAGGAGGAGGGCGTGCCGCTGTACCGTCCGGTGTGGCACCGGGCTCCCTTGGAGCGCTCCGCCGAGACGGACGACGGCCGTCCGGTGCTCGTCCTCGGCACCGGGCACGACCACGGCCTGGGCGCCGCCCTGACCGAGTACCACCGCGCGGCGGGACGCACGGTCCGGCTCGCCCCGGTGGAGGACATCGCGCTCTCCGCCGAAGGCTTCGGCCGGGTCCTGGAGGAGGCCGGGAACCCCGGCACCGTCTGGTTCCTGGGCGGGGTCGAGGAGCGCCTGTACTCGGCCGACGATCTCGACCAGCTCGCGTCGGCGCTCGACGAGGGCCCCGTCGCGCTGTTCCATCTGCTCAAGGCCCTCGACGCGCGGCGCGCCCGGGGCGGGGTACGCGTGCACGTGGTGACGTCCGGGGTGCAGCAGACCGACGAGGCCGTCGCCGCCCGCAACCCCTTCGCCGGCGGCCTGCCGGGGCTCGTCGCCTCCGCGTCACGTGAACTCGGCTTCCTCTCCCTCAGCTGCGCCGACGTCGCCCGCGACGATCTGCTGCGCTGTGCGCGACTCGGCGACTGGACCACGCTGCTCGGGCAGCTGGCCGCCGAGCCCGCCGCCCGCCCGGCCCACCCGGTGGCGCTGGCCGGCGGGGTTCGCCACACCCTCGGTCTGGAGCGGATCGAGCTGCCGTACGCCGACACACAGCTGCCGGTGCGCACGGGCGGCCGCTACCTGATCACCGGGGGCGCGGGCGGCCTCGGCACGGTCGTCGGTGAGCACCTGGCCCGCGTCCACGGCGCCCGTGTGCTGCTCCTCGGCCGCCGGGCACCGGACCAACTTCCCGACGAGGTAGGCGCGTTGCTGTCCTCGCTCCCGCAACAGGTCGCGTACGCCTCCGCCGACGTCACCGACGAGGCCGCGCTGCGCTCCGCCGTGGCACGGATGCGCCGGGACTGGGGCGGCGTCGACGGTGTCGTGCACTCGGCGTTCGTCCTCAACGACCGCACTCTGTCCCGGATGGACGAGGAGACCCTGCGCTCGTCGCTCGGCCCGAAGGCGCACGGAACCGTAGTGCTGCAGCGCGTCCTCGCGGACGAACCGCTGGACTTCTTCGCCGTGTTCTCCTCCGCCATCTCGCACAACGGCAACGCGGGCCAGGCCAACTACTCGGCCGCGTCCACACTCCAGGACGCCTACGGGCGATTCCTCGCCACCCGGCTGCGCCGACCGGTGAAGGTCCTCAACTGGGGTCTGTGGGGCGAGAGCGGCTCGGTCGCCACCGACGACTACCGCACGCGGGTGACCGCCCGGCTCGGCGTCGAGCCCATCAGCGACGCGGCGGGGCTGGACGCCTTCCTCCGCGTGCTCGCCGGGCCCGCCGTGCAGGTGGCTCCCGTGCGGCTCGCGAACTGTGGTGACGAGCCGGCCGTACGTCCACGGGCGACGGACCGACGGACGTCCGAGGCGGTCCGGTTCGCCGAGTCGGCGGCCCGCGAGCGAACCGCCGACGACGCCGGGCTCACCGGCGCGGCCTTCTTCGACACCCTGGAGCCCTACGCGCGGGTCCTGCTGCGCGACGCGTTCCTGAGCCACGGCGCATGGCCCGCACCCGGCACCACCGTGACCCGTGACGACCTCGCCCGGCGCCTCGGCGTCCTGCCCGCGCGGGAACGGCTGCTGGACGCCGCGCTGTTCGCACTCGGGCGCGGCGGCCACATCGCCGGGAACGCGGACGGCACGCTGACCGTGCCCGCCGGCGAACCAGAGACACCGGACCCGGCCGCCGCCACGGCGATGCACGAGGCGCTGACCACCACGTATCCGCACGCCACCGCACTCGCCGACCTGCTCCGCGAGTGCACGGAGGTGCTGCCGGACGTGCTGCGCGGCCGCCGCAACGGTCTGTCGGTGCTCTTCCCCGGCGGCAGCGACCACAAGGTGGCGCCGCTGTACCACGACGATCCGCGCTCGGAACACTTCAACGCCGTGTGCGCGGCGGCCGTCGCCGCCTACTCGGGGCAGCGTTTCGAGGAGGGTGCGGAGCGGCTCCGGCTGCTGGAGATCGGTGCGGGCACGGGCGGCACCAGCCGGCCCGTCCTCGACGCGCTCCAGCGGTTCGGCGACCGCTTCGACTACGCCTTCACGGACCTGTCCCCCGGCCTCGTCCGCAAGGCACGCGAACGGTTCTCCGAGCCGTACCCGCAGGCCAGCTTCTCGGTCCTCGACATCGCGCGGGACCCCGCCGGGCAGGGCTTCACCGAGGGCTCGTACGACGTGGTCCTCGCGGCGAACGTGCTGCACGCCACGCCGGACGTGCGCCACAACGTACGCGCCGCGGCACGCCTGCTGCGGCCCGGCGGGCTGCTGCTGATCAACGAGGGCACGCGCGTCCTGGACGCCGTGACCATGATCTTCGGCCTCACCGAGGGCTGGTGGGCGTACGACGACGGCGAGCTGCGCCAGCCGCACTCGCCGCTGCTGACACCCGGCACCTGGCGGTCCGTGCTGCTGGACGCCGGGGTACGCGGAGTGCGCGTGGTCGGAGCGGCCGGGCCGGACGACGCGGCGGCGGGGCAGCACGTCCTGCTGGCCGAACGCGACTGCTGGCCGGTGCCCGGGACGCGGCCGCTGGAGGAGCCCGCACGGACCACACCGTCGGCCGAGCCGACGGCGCACGGCCCTTCGCCCGTCACACCGGTTCAGGACGTCACACCGGTTCAGGACCTCACACCGGTTCAGGACCTCACACCGGTTCAGGACCTCACACCGGTTCAGGACCTCACGCGGGCTCAGGACCTCACGCGGGCTCAGGACCTCACGCGGGCCGCGACCGCGTATCTCACCCGGGTCTTCGCCGACGTGCTCAAGCTGGACGAGGGCGAGCTGGACCCGGACGCGCCACTGGCGTCCTACGGCACGGACTCGCTCGTCGGCATGGAGGTGGCCGACCGGATCGAGGCCGACCTGGGGACGGCACCGCGTGACGTCCCGTTCGAGTCGACGTCGCTCAGCGGTGTGGCCGAGGCGCTGCTGGCCACCGCTGCCGGGCCGTTCGCCCGCTTCGCCGGTGTGGCGGAAACGGCGGCCGCCCCCGCGCTGACCGAGGTCGCCACGGCCTACCTGGCCCGGATCTTCGCCGACGTGCTCAAGCTAGACGAGGGCGAGCTGGACCCGGACGCACCACTGGCGTCCTACGGCACGGACTCGCTGGTCAGCATGGAGGTGATCGACCGGATCGAGGCCGACCTCGGCCCCATTCCGCGCACCGTGCCCTACGAGTCGACCTCGCTGAACGGTGTCGTCGAGGCTCTCCTGGCCGACCCGGCCGAGCCCCTCGCCCGCCTCGTCGACCGCGATACACCGACCGTGCCGACCAGGCGCCGTCCGGCAACCGGCGTGCGGCAAGGCTCTGTTGCCGAAGGAGCGGCCATGCCCACCGAAGAGGCCGAGCACGCCGCGGAGCCGGAGTCCGCCGAAGAAACCTCGCGTGTCGAAGGAACGACGCGTGTCGAAGAGACCGGGCCCGTCGAGGAGACCGGGCCTGTCGCAGAGACCGGGCCCATCGAGGCGGCCGAGCCCATCGAGGTGGCCGAGCCCATCGAGGCAGCCGAGCCCATCGAGGCAGCCGAGCCGGTACGGGCGGCCACCGTGGCTCCGGCGGCTCACGACGAGCCCGTCGCGATCGTCGGCGTCTCGGGCCGGTTCCCGAGGGCGGAGACGTTCGACGCCCTGTGGGAGCACCTGCGCGAGGGGCGGCGTGCCGTCACCGAGGTGCCCGAAGAGCGCTGGGACCCGGAGGGCGCGGTCGGCGCGGGCCGTTGGGGCGCGTTCCTCTCCGACGTGGAGGCCTTCGACCCGCTGGTCTTCCGCATGTCGCCGCGTGACGCCGAGCGCACCGACCCTCAGGAGCGGCTGTTCCTGGAGGCCGTGTGGACCGCTCTGGAGGACGCCGGTGCGACGCGCGACGCGCTGGAGCGCTCGGCCCGTGCCACGAACGGCAGCGGGGTCGGGGTCTTCGTCGGCCTGATGCACAGCCCGTACCAGGTGCTGGCCGCCGAGCGGCGGGGCGCCGGAACCGAGGCGCTCGCCCACTCCTCGCACTGGTCGGCCGCGAACCGGACCTCGCACACCTTCGGGTTCACCGGTCCGAGCCTGGCCGTGGACACCGCGTGCTCGTCCGCCCTGACGGCGCTGCACCTGGCCTGTGAGGCGATCCGGCGCGGCGACTGCGGCGCGGCCGTGGCCGGCGGGGTCAATCTCATCCTGGAGCCGTCGCACCACAGCGAGCTGTCGGCGATGAAGATGCTCTCGCCGGACGGGCGCAGCCGTTCGTTCGCGCGGGACGCCGACGGCATGGTGCCCGGTGAGGGTGTGGGTGCCGTCGTCCTCAAGCCGCTGTCCGCGGCGCTGCGCGACGGCGACCGCGTGCACGGGCTGGTGCTCGGCTCCGCGGTCAACGCGAACGGCGCGACCGACAGCATGGTCACGCCCAGTTCCGGGGCCCAGGAGGAGCTGATCCGCCGGGCCCTGACACGGGCCGGCGTCACCCCCGGCGCGGTGCAGTACGTCGAGGCACAGGCCACCGGTTCGCCCCTGGCCGACCCGGTGGAGGCCGCGGCGCTGGCCCGGGTGTTCGGCGGACACGGCACGGCCGTCGGGTCGGTCAAGCCGTCGCTCGGGCACCTGGAGGCGGCGTCCGGCATGGCCCAGCTGGCCAAGGTCCTGCTCCAGCTGCACCACGGCGAGCTGGCCGCCACGCTGGACTGCGCCGAGCCGCTCGCCGAGTTCGACGACGGTGTGCTCCGCCTCGTACGCGAGCACGCCCCGTGGCCGGGCGGCGTCCCGGCGGCACGGCGGATCGCCACGGTCAGCTCGTTCGGCGCCGGCGGTGCCAACGCCCACGCGGTGGTGGCCGGCCCGCCCGTGCCGACGCGGACGGGGAATCCGCAGGACGGACCCCGGCTGGTACTGCTGTCGGCCCGCCGTGACGAGCAACTGAACGCCCACGCGACACGGTTGCGGAACCACCTGGCGGCGCTCGGTGACACCGCGCCGCCCCTGGCGGACGTGGCGCGGACCCTGGCCGCCGGACGCGAGCCCCTCGCGCAGCGGCTGGCCGTCGTCGCGCACGACGTGCCGGACCTGGTGTCCCTCCTGGACCGGCATCTGGCGGGCGAGCCGTCGGACCGCATCCGCACCGCCCGCGCCGCCACGGGCCCGGACCCCGTCGCCCACGCCGTCCCGCCCGCCGCCGATGCCGCCGCCCTGGCGGAAGCGGGCGCGGCCTGGACCCGCGGAGCTCGACTCACCGACGCGGAGACGGCGTTGGGGATCACGGACGGACTGATCGTGTCGCTCCCGGGCTACCCCTTCGCACGCACGGCACACCGGCTGCCCGCGCAGACGAGGGCCGGCACAGCCGCACCCCCGCTCACCGGCGACGCCGAGCCCCACGCAACTCCCGTACCCGATACCGGTCCCGTACCCGATACCGGTCCCGAACCCGCACCCGATACCCGCCCCGACTTCGTACCCGATACCCGTCCCGACCCCGTGCCCGGACCTCAGCCCCGGCAGCCCTCAGACCTGGAGGAGATCGACGTGTCAGAGACCATCGGCCGGCCCGCACCCGCGGACGTCGAGCGCATACGCGCGACCGTGGTGGACGCGGTGGCCGCCGTGCTGGGGGTGCGGCCCGACGACATCGGACTGGACGAACACCTCAGCGACTTCGGCTTCGACTCGGTCACGGTCGTCGACCTGGCCGACCGCGTCAACGCCACGCTGAGCACCGACCTCAACCCGGCCGACATGTACGGGTTCCGGAACGTCGCCGCCCTGGTGGACTCCCTGGCGCGGCAGACCGCACCCACGACGGCCACCCGGCCCGCCCCCGCCGCCCACGCCCTCACCACCGACCAAGCCCCCGCCACCCAAGCCCCCACCACCGTCCAAGCCCCTACCACCACCCAGGCACCCGTCCCGGCACCCGTCCCGGCCGACGGCAACGAGCCCGTCGCCATCGTCGGCATGGCGGGGGCCTTCCCGGGCTCGCCCGACCTGGAGACGTACTGGACGAACCTGCTCGCGGGCCGCGACCTGGTCACCGAGATTCCCGGCGAGCGTTTCGACTGGCGGGAGATCTACGGTGATCCGGCGGCCGATCCGGAGAAGGTGCCCTCGCGCTGGGGCGGCTTCCTCGCGGACGCGGACCTGTTCGACCCGGCGTTCTTCCGGATCTCGCCGCGCGAGGCGAAGCTGATGGACCCGCAGCACCGGCTGTTCCTGCAGACGGTGTGGCGGACCATCGAGGACGCCGGTCACGACCCGGCCGCCCTGGCGGGCACCGACACCGGGGTGTTCGTCGGGTGCGGCTCCACCGAGTACGCGACGCTGCTCCTGCAGTCCGGTGTCGAGATCGACGGCCAGCTGGCCACCGGCAACGCGCACAGCGTGCTGGCCAACCGGGTCTCGTTCCTGCTGGACCTGCGCGGCCCGAGCGAGCCGGTGGACACCGCGTGCTCGTCCAGCCTGGTCGCCGTGCACCGCGCGGTGCGCTCCCTCCAGGACGGCGAGTGCTCGGCGGCGATCGCGGGCGGCGTCAATCTGACGCTGACGCCGACCGGTTACCTGGCGTTCGGCAAGTCGGGCATGCTCGCCACGGACGGCCGCTGCAAGACCTTCGACCACCGGGCGGACGGCTATGTGCGCGGCGAGGGCGTCGGCGCCGTACTGCTCAAGCCGCTGTCCGCGGCGCTGCGCGACGGCGACACGGTATACGCGCTGGTGCGCGGCACCGCCGTCAACCACGGCGGGCGGGCCGCGTCGCTGACCGCGCCCAACTCCGAGTCGCAGGCGGCCGTCATCACCGCGGCGCACCGGCGGGGCGGGACCGACGCGTCGCTCGTCGGGTACGTCGAGGCGCACGGCACGGGCACCGCCCTGGGCGACCCGGTGGAGCTGAACGGTCTCACGCGGGCGTTCCGCGAGCTCGGAGTGGAGGACGACAGGCGTCAGTTCATCGGACTCGGCAGTGTGAAGACCAACGTCGGCCATCTGGAGACCGCGGCCGGCGTCGCCGGACTCATCAAGATCGTGCTGGCGATCCGCAACCGCATGCTGCCGCCGACCCTGCACGTCCAGCGGCCCAATCCGCTGCTCGACCTGGCGGGCAGCCCGTTCCACCTGGTCGACACGGCCCGGCCCTGGGACCGTCCGCGCACCGCGGCGGGAGCCGAGGCACCGCGGCTGGCCGGGGTGAGCTCGTTCGGCTTCGGCGGGGTCAACGCGCACGTGGTCGTGGAGGAGTTCACCGAGTCCCGTCCGTCCCCGGCGACCGGCACCGCACCGCGGCTGTTCGTCCTCAGCGCGCGTACGGACGACCAGCTGCGGCAGTACGCGACACGGCTCGCCGACCACCTGGACCGTGCCGCCGTCCGCGGCGCCGGAGCCGTCGACACGCTGTCCCTCGCCCGTACGCTGCAGAGCGGCCGGCCCTCGCTGGAGCGCCGACTGGCCGTGGTGGCGGGCTCGGCCACCGAACTGGCCCACGCGCTGCGTGCGTTCGCCTCCGGCGAGCGGACGGATGTCCCGCTGCACACCACTCCGGCCGCGGCGGACCGCACGGCCGCCGGGCTGCTCGACGAGGACGACCGCGCCCGTGTGCTGGAGCTCGCCAGGAGCGGCGACCTCGGCAAGGCCGCGGCACTGTGGGTGCGCGGCACCGACCTCGACTGGACGGCCCTGCACGACGGTGCACCCCTGCGCCGGACGGCCGGCCTGCCGACCTACCCGTTCGCCCGGGAACGGTACTGGCTGCCTCCGGTGCCCTCCGTGCCCGCCCCGGCGCGGGCGGCGGCTCCGGAAGCGGCCACGGCGGCACCGGTCACCCCCGCCCCCGTGCCCGTCCCGAACTCCCCCGCTCCCCCGGTGTCCCGCTCGGCTCCGCCGCTCGCCGCCACCGGCACCCCGGCGGTGAACGGTGCCGCCCCGCGGCCCCCGGCACCCGCCATCCCGGTCCAGCCCATCCCCGTGCCGGTGCCGGACACGGCTCCGGTCAACGGCACCGCGGTCAACGGCACCGCCGTCACGGCGCCCGCGGGCCCGGCCGCCGGGGACGCCTCCGGCGACGGTCTCGCCGCCGAAGTGCGCGTCCTGCTCGCCGAGGGCATCGGTCTGGCCCCGGACGCGGTGGACCCGGAGCGCGACCTCGCCGCGTACGGCGTCGACTCGATCTCCGCGCTGCGCATCATGCAGCGGCTGCAGGCGGCCTTCGGGGACCACATCCCGATGGCGGCGATCTTCGAGTGCACGACGCTCAACAGCCTGGTCCAGCACCTGATCGACGAGTACGGCGTCTCCCCGGACGGCAACGGCTCCGGGCGGCCCGCGCAGGCCCCGGCCCCCGTGGCGGCGGCCGAGCCGGTCGCCGCGCGGCAGGCCACGCCGGAGGCGGTCACCGTCCCTTTCGGCGATGACGGCCCGGGCACCCCGCTGCACGCCCTGCCCGGCGCCACCGGCGAGCTGACCTGGCTGCTGCATCTGCGCACCTGGCTCGGCACGGAAGGGCCGCTTCGCGGTGTGGAGTTCACCTCCGCGGCACCGCGCGGCACGAACAACGGCCACGGTCTCACCGAGCTGGCCGAGGCCTGCGCCCGCGCTGTCCTCGCCGACCGGCCGCAGGGCCCGTACCGGCTGGCCGGGCACTCCGTCGCCGCCCGCCTCGCGGTGGAGACCGCCCGGGTCCTGACCGACGCCGGCCACGAGGTGGCCCAGCTCGTCCTGCTGGACGCGCCGGAGCCGGACGCCACGCACACCGAGGACGCGGCGGCCGATGTCCGTGCCGTGGCCGAGGAGTTCGCCGCGGTGTGGTCGGGCGCCCCGCTCGCCACGGACGCCACCCGGCAGGACCGGGAGGCGGCGCTGCGCGCGGCCGTGGCGGCGCTCTCTGCCCTGCCCGGCGTCCCGCTGCGCGGCACGGATCTCGCCGAGCGCCTCGCCGCCGCGGCCGACTGGCGGGGTGCGCTGCGCCGTGCGGCGGGCGACACCGCCGTACGACCGCTCGCGCTCGCGGGCCGTACGTCGGTGCTGGCCACGCCGGACGCCACGTCGTGGGACCGGGCGCTGGTGCCGCCGCCGTCGCTCCTGGAGCCGGTGTCCGCGCCCGGCGGCACGGTGTCCCGCGCGGGCACGGCCGAACTGGCGTCACGCGGTGCCAAGACGGCCCGGCGGTCCCCGGCGCCGCTGGAGATCACCGACCGGGAGATCCGCACCGCGCCGGCCGAGGAGCGCCACTTCCTCGTCCCGATCAACCGCAGCGGCGGCAAGACGCCGTCGTTCTGGGTGCACCACCTCTTCGGCGACGTCAGCTACTGCATCTACCTGTCCCGTTACCTCGGCATGGACCACCCGCTGTACGGGCTGGAGCAGCTGGACGCGGACCTGCGGTTCACCGAGTTCGAGTCGATCGAGGCGATGGCGGCCCGCTATGTGGCGGAGATCCGCGAGGAGCACCCCGAGGGGCCGTATGTCCTCGGCGGCGCCTCCTTCGGCGGCATCCTCGCCTTCGAGATGGCACGCCAGCTCGTCGAGGCGGGCGCGGAGGTCTCCCACCTCTACCTCGTCGACGCGCTGCTGCCGGGCACCGGAGCCTGGAGCGGCGTGGACAGCTCGGTGATCACCGAGGAGAACCAGGACGCGGTGACGCTGATGCTGATCGGCAACTCCGCCTCCCAGCTGTGGAAGGCCGAGCCGAGCCTGACCATCGACGAGCTGACCGGCATGACCCCCGACGAGGCGATCGACCACGTCACGCGGCATGTGGTCGAGGGCTCCCCGGCCGAGCTGTCCGCGGACGAGGTGCACCGGCTGATCCGCACCCGCTTCGCGCTGCTCGACCTCAACGGCAAGCTGCTGCTCGACTACGCGGCCCGGCCGTTCGCCCGCCCGGTACCGACGACCGTCTTCCATGCCACGAACGGCTTCTCGGCCGCGGAGAACCCGTACGGCATGCCCGCCATCGGCCGGGACGACTCCGACACCACCAACGGCCTCGGCACCTTCGCCGGGGACGACGTGACCGTCCACGACCTCGACGCCGATCACTTCACGATCGTCCTGGAGGACAGCCTGCGCACCATCGCCGGGGTCGTGACCCGCACCCTGCCCGCCCTCGCCCCGAACGGACCGCGCTCATGACCGACTTCAGCGTCTACTTCTTCTCCTCCAACGACCGCAACGGCTTCGGCGACCGCTACCGGTTCATCCTCGACGTCGCCCGCTACATCGACGACAAGGGCTTCAGCGCGGTCTGGACCCCGGAGCGCCACTTCCAGGAGTTCGGCGGCAGCTTCCCCAACCCGTCCGTGCTCAGCGCCGCGCTCGCCGTCGCCACCGAGAACCTGCATCTGCGGGCCGGCAGCGTCGTGCTCCCGCACCACCACCCGGTGCGTGTCGCCGAGGAGTGGGCCCTGGTGGACCAGCTGTCCGGCGGCCGCGTGGGCATCTGCCTGGCCACCGGCTGGCACAAGGGCGACTTCGTCTTTCACCCCGATCTGTACGACGCGCGCCGCGAGTACACCTTCGGGCACATCGAGACGCTGCGTGCGCTGTGGCGCGGGGAGCACGCCGAGTTCCCCGGCCCGGACGGGCAGACCCTGAGCGTACGGACGTATCCGCGCCCCGAGCAGCCGGAGCTGCCGCTGTGGCTCGTGCACACCTCCAACCCCCGGACGTGGCTCCAGGCCGGCCGATCGGGCCTCAACGTGCTGACGCTGCTGGACAGTTGGGAGCGGCTGGAGGAGAACGTCGCCGCGTACCGGAGGGCCCGCGCCGAGGCCGGGCTGGACCCGGCGGGCGGCATCGTCACGGTGGGCCTGCACACCTTCGTCGGTGACGACGAGGCGGAGGTGAAGCGGATCGTGCACGACCCGGTCCGCAGCTACCTCTCCTCCTTCGTCACGCAGAAGCGCAACGACGCGGCCGTGGACGGCGAGTCGTCGGCCATGAGCGACGCCGAGCAGAAGGCGCTCGTCGACATCGCGGCCGAGGACTTCTACCAGCGCCGGTCGCTGCTCGGTACGCCCGACAAGTGCGCCAAGGTGGTCCAGCGGCTCAGCGACATCGGAGTCGGCGAGATCGCGTGCCTGGTCGACTTCGGCGTGCCCTTCGACACGGTCCTGGGGATGCTGCCCGCCCTCAACGAGCTGCGCGAACGCTGCGCGCCCGCCGCTCCCCCGGCGACCGCCGCAGCAGCCGCCCCGGCCCCGGACGACGCCCTGTCCTGGTACTACGCCCGTAAGTGACGCCCGCAGCAGTCCGGTGCCGGCGGCGGGGCCCCGCCGCCGGCACCGGCCCCTCTCCAGGAGTGCCCTCATGACCACGGCCCCGTCCGAATTCGACCGCTGGGTCCTGCGCCCCGCTCCCCGCACGGCACCGCCGCTGCGCCTGATCTGCGTCCCCTACGCCGGTGGCGGCACCGCCGCGTTCCAGGGCTGGAGCGAGCTGCTGCCGGACACCGTGGACCCCTGGTTCCTCAGACTGCCCGGCCGCGAGGCACGGTTCCGTGAGGAGCCGCGCACCGACGTACCGCTCCTCGTCAAGGAGATGGCGGCCGTCGTCGGACCGGCCCTGGACGGCCCGTACGCCCTCTTCGGGCACAGCCTGGGCGCGCTCATCGCCTTCGAGCTCGCCCGCGAACTGCGCCGCTCCTACGGCAGGGAGCCCGCCCACCTCGCGGTGTCCGCCCGCTCGGCCCCGCACCTTCCCCTGCGCCACGCCGTGGTCCACCGGCTCTCGGACGATCTCCTCCTGGAGGCCCTCGACCGGCGCTTCAACGCGATCCCGCCCGCGATCCGCGACGACCCGCAGATGCGCGCCCTGTACCTGCCGGTCCTGCGCGCGGACGTGACACTCCTGGAGACCTACGTCCACACGCCGGGGCCCCCGCTGTCCTGCCCGGTCACCGCGTACGGCGGAACGGACGACCCCGAGTTCGCCACCGGCGAGCTGGAGGGCTGGCGACAGCACACCGCCTCCGCCTTCCGCCTGCGCACGTTCCCCGGCGGCCACTTCTTCCTCAACCCCCGACGCGCGGAGCTCGTCTCCGATGTGACGGGGGATCTGTACGCCGCGATGATTCCCTAGGGCTCCCTAAGGGTTTCCCAGGAATCCTCAGGAATGCCCAGGAATGCCCAGGAATGGCCAGGAAGGTGACGCGCCCCGTCAGGACTCGTCCGTCAGCCTCGGTGCCGGGATGAGGGAGGCGGCCACCGCCTTGTTCACCGCGTCCAGGCGGGAGACCGCGCCGAGCTTGTGGAAGACGTTGCGCAGATGGCGCTTGACCGTGCCTTCCGCGATGTTCAGCCGACGGGCGATCTGGGAGTTGCTCAGGGCCTCCGCGGTCAGCGCCAGGACCTCCCGCTCGCGGACGGACAGGACGTCTCCGGGCTTCTGGTCGACCCGGTCGAGCCCTTGCTGCGACACGGAGAGGATCACATGGCCGGGCCCGCGGTCGACGACGACACTGTGGATCGCGGAGACCAGCTCGTGCCGGGTCGAGCCCTTCACCAGGTAGGCGCTGGCTCCCAGGGCGAGCAGTTCCCGGGCCAGTACGACGTCGTCGTGCATGGTCAGCACGACGACACGGGACCGCGGCGAGACCCTGCGCAGCTGCGGAATGGTCTCCCGGACGCCCTGGCCCGGCATTTCGACGTCCAGGACGATCACGTCGGGGCGCAGCTCGGCGGCCCGGTCACAGGCGTCCTTGCCGCTGTGGGCCTCACCGACGACCTCGATTCCGCCGGCCGCGGTGAGGATCTCGGTCACGCCTTCACGGAACAGTGTGTGGTCGTCGGCGATCAGGATTCTGATCGGTCTACGCGTGATCACCATTCGTGTCCCCCTTGAGCGGTACGAAGACCAGGATGCGTGTGCCGCACCCTGGCTGGGATTCCACGGTGACGCCGCCACCGAGGAGTTCGGCCCGCTCCCTCATGGAGAGCATGCCGCTGTGGCCACGGGGTGCCGTGGCCACAGGATCGAATCCGACGCCGTCGTCCTCGACGGCGGCGCGCACCTCGCCGGGTGCCACGTGGACCTCGACGGTGACGAGCTTGGCGCGGGCGTGCCGCACGGCGTTGCGCTGCGCCTCACGGATGATCAGGAAGAGCTCCTCGGCGGCCCCGGAGGGCAGCCACGACTCGTCGCCGGTGACCGAGACCCGTACGTCGGCGTCGTGTTCGCCCATGCCCTCCAGGTCCCCGGTGAGGGCGGTGCGCAACGAGGCGGTGTCGATCCGGTGACGCAGGCCGGTCATGACGTCGCGCAGGCTACCGAGCGAGTCCCGGACGGTTTCACGGGCCGCTCCCAGCTTCTGCCGGGCCTGTTCCGGGCGGTCGTCCTCGTACATCTCGTGCAGTTCGAACCAGTTGAGGGCGGTGCCGAGCTGACCGGCGACCTCGTCGTGCAGCTCTCTGGCGATGCGTCTGCGTTCGTCGTTGTGCGCGCTGCGGATGCGTTCCAGCAGATAGCCGATGTGCGCCACGGACCGGGCCGTGTGCCGGGCCACGATCTGGCGGTGCAGCAGGGAGAAGAGAACCGCCGCCTCGGCCCCGGCGGGCCGGACCTCCTCGGGTTCGTCCATCAGGACGACGACCACGGCGTCGAACAGTGCCGCGGCGGCACGGCCGGACTCGACGGGGTGTGTCCGTGGGCCGCCGGGCGGGAACCCGTCCGCTCCCAGGTAGTCCGTGCCGTGCGGTAAGTAGGTTCCGCGGTGCAGCTCGGAGATGACGTGGGCGAGGATCCGGCGTGCCTCGGCGAAGTATCTCTCGGCGTTGCCCTCCTCCCTGAGGAGCGAGGAGTCGGTGCTGTGCAGCGCCGCCTCGTAGGCCGCCAGGACCTCGTCCATACGGCGTTCGAGCACGGCGGCCGCGGCGCCGCGCATGTCCTGATGTGTCGCCACGCCGACATACCCCCCGTTGACCGGGCGAACTCTCCCGGCCTGCACCTGCGTTGCTTCGCAGCGTACCTCGCTCACTTGATCGAATGTTGTAAATGGCTCATCAAGATCGACTGATCGGTGTGCGTGCGGGGGCGGACATGCTCCGTACCCCTAAAGACACATCCGGCCCTGCCACCCTGAGTGCCGACGGGCCCTCCGTCGTTGAATACCGGTCGACCGCCTTGATAAACAGGACGCAGATAGCCGTTCAGCCAGACATGGAACATCGCGATCGAGCTCTGTCGACGGGGGGAGGCATCAGATCCGTGAACGTTCTGATCGTCGAGGACGATGACGGAATGGCCGAGGCACTGAAGCAGGCTCTGGGTGTCCACGGTTTCCGCGCGCATCGCGTCGGTACCGGCTCGGACGCCCTGGACCGGCTCACGGACATCGGGCTCGTGCTGCTCGATCTCGGCCTGCCCGACCTGGACGGGAACGAGGTCTGCCGGCGCATCCGCGAGGTGTCGTGCGTGCCGGTCATCGCGCTCAGCGGCCGGACCGAGGAACTGGACCGGGTGATGGCCCTGCACATGGGCGCGGACGACTTCGTCGCCAAGCCCTTCAGCCGCCACGAGCTGATAGCCCGTATCAGAGCCGTCCTCCGCCGGGCCGGCGGCTGCGCCCGGCACGGGGCGGATCATGTCCCCTCGGTGCCGGCGGCCCACCAGCCCCCGCTCCACTCCCTGATTCCCGCCCCGGCCATGGTCCCTCCTCCTGCCATGGCCGCGATACCGCAGAGCACGCCCGCTCCCGCTCCCGCCGCCGTCCCGCTCCCGGCTCCCCGGCCCCCGGCGCGGACGCCCGCGGCGGCGGAGGTCACCGACGACGGACTCACCCGGGCCGCACAGACCCCCCTGCTGGCCGGACCGATCCGGCTGGACCCGCGCACCCGCAAGGTGTTCGTGCACGGCGAGGAAGTGCGCATCACCCGCAAGGAGTTCGACCTGCTGGCGATGCTGCTGGAAGAGCCCGGAACAGTGGTCGAACGCCAGGACATCATGTCCCGCGTGTGGGACGAGAACTGGTTCGGGTCCACCCGCACCCTCGATGTCCATGTGGGCTCGCTGCGCACCAAGCTCGGCAATACGGAGTGGATCGAGACCGTGCGCGGGGTCGGCTACCGGCTGTCGGTGCCGACGACCGCGTACACCTGAGACGGGACGTATCGCGATGACCACGAGTCTGCCCACCCCGACCACCCCGACCCCCGTTCCCGCGCCGCCCCTGCCCACGAGAGGTTCCCCCGCCATGGCGGCGGTGGCCGCTCATCAGGTGCGTGGCCCGCTGTCCTCCGTACGGCTGCGTCTGGAGCTGTTGCAGGACCGGCTGCTCGACTCGTCGCACCTCGCGGCCGGCCGCGAGGTCCGCGGCGTCCTGCACGAGGTGGAGCGCCTCTCCCATGTGCTGGAACAGGTGCTGGCCTGGGGTACCGCGGACCGCGACACGGGCACTCCCGTCGAGACGGTCGACACCCTCGGCGTGGCGGCGGCCCGTGTCGACGCGTGGTCACCGCTGGCCTCGGCCCGCGGCATACGGTTGTGCCTGGACGGAATCGCGGTCACGGGAACGCAGGTCCGCGGCTCCCTGGAACAGGCCCTCGACGTCTTCCTGGACAACGCCCTGCACGTCACGCCGGACGGCGGCGAGGTCCTCGTCACCGTGCATGCCGCCCCCTCCCGGGTCCGTGTCGAGGTCTGCGACCAGGGGCCCGGGATGACGGCGGAGGAGATCGCCCACGCCTGCGAACCGTTCTGGCGCGGACGGTCCGGGCGCGGCCGCAAGGGCACGGGCCTGGGCCTGACGATCGCCGCGGCACTGCTCGCCGCGTCCGAGGGCCACCTCGAACTGGGCCGCTCCCCCGCCGGCGGACTGCGGGCGGTCGCGGTCCTGCCGCGGGCGGACTGACCTCCGTTGTCCGGAACCGGCGCCGGGGGAGTTCAGCGGGCTCGCGACCCGGTGGAGTCACCCGGGCCCGCAGAGCCTGTGTCATTCCCCGGCCGGTCGCCCGCCGCCTGGCACACACTCCCCCACTGCCTTAAGGGCGTGGGGGGGACCCCAGCCGCGTTGCCGAAAGGCCCTGGTAGCTCCTCCCCCACTCTCGGCTGCGCCCGAGCGGGGCACCCCCATGACGACGTGCGCTGATCCGGCCGGGGATACGACACAGGCCTTCACCCGCGCCGCGCTCGGTCGGGAGGCACGGGAATCACCGGCCGCCCGCGTCGGCGGTACCGCCGTTGCAGCGGCCGCTCGACCAGGACATGGCTGAGCCAGGCGAAGAGCACCGACACCGCGCAGGTCAGCGGCAACAGGATCACGAAGCCTGTCACGCCGGGCTCACCCCAGTCCCAGCCGGCGATGCGCAGGGCGACGGCCATGACGAACATGTGCCAGAGGAAGATCCCGTAGGAGATACGGCCGAGCCAGGTGACCGTCCGGCCGGAGAGCAGCCGCCCGGGTCCGCCGCGCGGCGCCAGGGCCAGAGGCAGCGCGAGCCCGACGGAGACGATGAGGTAACCGAGCTGTTCGACGGCCGCCTGTGCCGCGGTGCCCTGCCGCATGTGGCCGCCCGCCAGCGGTGTGACGAGGAACGCGAACGCGGCGAGCGCCACGGCCCAGCAGACCCACGGCCGACGGCGTACCAGCGGCACCACGGGGTGCTCGGTGCCCCGCTCCGCGTGGACGGTCACGGCGGCGAGAGCCATGCCCGCGGCGAAGTAGGCGACATAGCCCGGCAGCCACCACCAGCGGGCGACGATGCCATCGGCGTAGGAGGAGGCGTTGAGCCCCGTCCACCACAGGAGGTTGAACACTTCCAGGCAGACGAAGACGGCCACCACGGTGCCCGGTCCGCGCCGTACCGCCGCGGTGCGGTGCAGCAGGAGCGCCGCCAGGGGCAGGAGCAGGTAGAAGCTCGCCTCCGTGCCCAGGCTCCAGGTCTGGGAGAACGCGCTCCACGGGTCGGCCGGCGTGTGGGGAAAGTCCCCGTCGACGTAGATGTGCTGGAGCGTCAGGATGCGCAGCAGGCGGGGCAGGTCGCCGAAGATCTCACGGTGGAACGAGAGCAGGGTGGCCAGGACCAGTACCCAGTAGGCGGGGACGATGCGCAGGAAGCGGCGCCAGTAGTACGTGGTCGCCGCCGGGAGCGGACGTCCGTCGAGCGTGGCGGCGGCGTAGGACCGGTACAGCAGGAATCCCGAGACGACGAAGAAGATGTGTACGGCCACACCGAACCGGCTGAGCACTTCGGCGACCAGGCTGTCGCCGTCGGGGTCGAAGGCGACGCCGGTCCACCCGGCGAGGTGCAGGACGAGCACCATGGCCGCGGCCACGGCCCGTAGTCCGTCCAGTGCGGGGACGTACGCCGGCGCCTGGTCGGTGGCGGCGGACACTTGAGGCTTCATTCAGGTCTCCCCTCATGGCTCGGCCGCCCTTCCCGGGGGATGTAGAAGGGCGGCCGAGAGTGTGGGTCCGAACGCGGGTCAGACGTTCAGGTCGCGGCTCTTGAACCGGGTCAGACCCAGCCCGAAGAGCACCACGGGGGCGATGAGCAGCATGAGCATGGCGGGGTCGAAGCCCTCACGCAGCGGGCTGCCGCCGAGGTAGTAGTGGAAGGCGGACAGGTACTTGAGCGGCTCGATCGCCTCGGACTGCGACGCGAGCGCGTTGGCGATGAACGAGAACGCCCCGTAACCGGCGGTCACGCCGAGCGTGAGGGCGCGGCGCCCGGTGATGGCACCGGTCGCGAACGCCACCGCCGCGAAGGTGATCACCAGCAGCGCCAGTCCGACGACCGTGACGAGCAGGTTGCCGAACGCGACCCCCATGTCCAGCGCGGAGTTGAGCACCGCGAGTTCGAGCAGGACGACGGCCGAGAAGCCGGCGACCGCCAGACAGGTGGCGGCGAACCGCTGCACCAGCAGTTGCCCGCGGTCGATGGGCTGGGCGAGGTAGAGATCGAGCAGACCCGTCTCCTCCTCTCCCGCGACCGCCTTCGAGCCGTTGATCGTGACGTAGACCAGGAGCAGCAACGGCACGATCATGCCGAGGACCGTGGCCCGCAGGAAGCCGGGGCCGGTCGCCAGGTCGTCGAAGGCCAGCGCCTTCTGGAAGCCGCTGGGGTCCTCGGTGGCCTTGTCCGGGTCGAAGCTCGACGTGTACATCAGGGTGACCAGAGCCAGTCCGGCCGCCCAGAAGGCCAGGCCACGGCGCTGGTCCCGCAGGGCCTTTCCGAAGACGGCGAGTGGTTCAGCGGACACCGTGCATCTCCTCCTTGGGCTCCTGCGCGTAGGCGTGCAGGAAGATTTCTTCGAGATCCGGCTCCTCGCACACCAGGCTGACCACGGTGTGCTGGGCGGCCGTCTTGACGAGAGCGTCGGCAGCGCCGTCGAGTGTGCAACTGAGCGTGTTCGCCTGGACGTTGACGTCGCGCACGCCGGGCAGGACGGAGAAGTGGCGCGGATCCACGGGGTCCGCGAACCGGATCTCCACCCGGCGCTGCGCCTGTTCGAGCAGGGTGTCGACGTCCGAGACCGAGACGAGCCTGCCGCCACGGATGATGGCCACCCGGTCACCGACATGCTGGACCTCGGACAGGATGTGCGAGGACATCAGGACGGTCTGCCCGTTCTGCTTCGCCTCGCGGACCATCGCCAGGAACTCCTGCTGGACCAGCGGGTCCAGACCGGTCGTCGGCTCGTCGAGGATGAGCAGGTCGGGGGTGTGCATGAAGGCCTGGATGATGCCGACCTTCTGTTTGTTGCCCTTGGACAGGTTGTGCACGGGCCGCTTCAGGTCCACGTTCAGCCGCTCGGCGAGCGACAGGATCGTGGCCTTCTCCACGCCGCCGCGCACCCTGGCGAGGAACTCCAGCAGTTCCAGGCCGCTGCCCCGGCCCGCGAGCGGGAGTTCGCCGGGCAGGTACCCGATGCGCCGGCGGACCTCGCTGCCGCCGTCCCGGGGGTTCTTGCCGAAGACTTCGACCCGGCCCGAGGTGGGCCGGATGAGATCGAGCAGCAGCCGGATGGTCGTGGTCTTGCCCGCACCGTTGGGGCCGAGATAACCGAACACTTCCCCCTGGTTGATGCTCAGTGACAGTCCGTCCAGGGCTTGGTGCTTCCCGTAGGCCTTACTGAGTCCCTCGGCCAGCGCCACAGGGGTCATGCTGCATCCGCTCCTTCTTCTCTTGCTCCCAGCGACTCCAGACGAGGGGCATCTCGCGCTCCAGCCACTCGTAGAAGTCGTACATCTCCCGCAGACGCCGGCTCCGTACCGGCGGCTCGTCTGCCAGCAGTTCCAGTCCGCGCGCGGTCACCCGCTTGAACTCGCCGTAACTGGAGGCCTGGGTCATGGCGTGCTCGATCCAGGCGTGAGGGTTGATGCGATAGCGGTCACCCCGCTCTCCGGGTACACGGAACCGTTCGACCAGCTGGCCGGGCACCAGGTGCCGCAGCGCGGTGCTGATGGAGCCGACGCTCACGGAGAGCGCTTCGGCGATCTGCCCGAGCGTCTGCTCGGCGGGATCGCAGATCAGCAGCCAGCCGATGGCCCGGCCGGACATACGGATCAGACCCTGCTGTTCCAGCTGCAGGGCGACCGCTTCGACGAACTCCAGCTGCTTCGAAGTGGCCGTCGCGTCTGTCACCAACCTTCACCCCCTTCTGGTTGTTCAGAATACACTGAACAGACTGCACGTACTAGTCGTTCTGCTGATGCCGCGATTGCGAAACCGATCGCACCGATCGCGTGCACTTCGAAGCTACGGGCTCGATTCCCCGTCACGACCCATCTGACCTGCGAATACGTCGAAGGAGGTGGGCCCGCTCTACCCCTTTCGAGGTACCGGCCCCGCTGTCCGTTGCCCCGCCTCCAGGGCGCTCCCGACCATCGGTGCGGAGGGAACCAACCACGCCGCGAACGGGAGAACCGCATGTCTTCTCGGCTCTTCACCTCGGAGTCCGTGACCGAGGGCCATCCGGACAAGATCGCCGACCGGATCAGCGACACCGTCCTCGACGCGCTCCTGGCCCAGGACCCCGCGGCGCGCGTCGCCGTGGAAACCCTGATCACCACCGGTCAGGTGCATGTGGCCGGCGAGGTCACCACCAGCGCGTACGCGGACATCCCCACGCTCGTACGCGAAGCCGTGCTCGACATCGGCTACGACTCGTCCGCGAAGGGCTTCGACGGCGCCTCCTGCGGTGTGTCGGTGTCCATCGGCGCCCAGTCGCCCGACATCGCGCAGGGCGTCGACGCGGCGTACGAGTCCCGGGTGGAGGGGGCCGCCGCAGCGGGAGACGTCGACGAGCTGGGCCGCCAGGGCGCCGGCGACCAGGGCCTGATGTTCGGCTACGCGACGGACGAGACGCCCGAGCTCATGCCCCTGCCGATCAGCCTCGCGCACCGTCTGTCGCGCCGCCTGGCCGAGGTGCGCAAGAGCGGTGCCGTCCCCTATCTGCGCCCCGACGGCAAGACCCAGGTCACCATCGAGTACCTGGGCAGCAGGCCGGCCCGCCTCGACACCGTCGTCGTCTCCTCCCAGCACGCGGGCGACATCGACCTCGGCTCACTGCTGGCCCCTGACATCCGCGAACAGGTCGTCGAGCACATCCTCAAGGAACTCGCCGAGAGCGGACTGGGCCTGGAGACCGACGGTTACCGCCTCCTGGTCAACCCCACCGGCCGCTTCGAGGTCGGCGGCCCGATGGGCGACGCCGGCCTCACCGGCCGCAAGATCATCATCGACACGTACGGCGGCATGGCCCGCCACGGCGGCGGCGCCTTCTCCGGCAAGGACCCCTCCAAGGTCGACCGCTCCGCCGCGTACGCGACACGGTGGGTCGCCAAGAACGTCGTCGCCGCCGGACTCGCCCGCCGCTGCGAGGTCCAGGTCGCCTACGCCATCGGCAAGGCCGAGCCGGTCGGCCTGTTCGTCGAGACCTTCGGCACGGCCGCCGTCGCGCAGAACGTGATCGAGAAGGCGATCTCCGCGGTCTTCGACCTGCGCCCGGCCGCCATTGTCCGCGACCTCGACCTGCTCCGCCCGATCTACGCCCAGACCTCCGCCTACGGCCACTTCGGGCGCGAGCTGCCCGACTTCACCTGGGAGCGGACCGACCGCGTGGAGGCACTGCGCGAGGCCGCCGGGCGCTGAGGGGTCCTCGCGCTATGAGCGACCCCGGGGAAGTTCAGACACGCCCCCGTCCCCCGCCGCCCGGCGGGCGCGGGAACGCACCCGCACTTCCCCGGACCCGCTCAGGACACACGGCCCGACGCCCGTCCCAACTGCCCGGAAAGGACTCCCCATGAGCGTCGTCGAAGAGAGGATCTCGGCGCATCCGCTGCACGGCTTCACCGTGGTGCCGGCCCCCTCCTCCCTCGCGGCTCCCGCCCCGGCCGCCGCTCCCGTCCCCGCGGCTCGACGCCGCCCCACGATGCGTGAACGCGCCGCCGAACTGGCCGGACTGCGCGAGAGCGTACGCCGGGGACCGAGCCCCAGGGCGACCGAGGCCCAACACGCCAAGGGCAAGCTGACCGCGCGGGAACGCCTGGAACTCCTCTTCGACGAGGGCACGTTCACCGAGGTGGAGGCCCTGCGCCGGCATCGCGCGACCGGCTTCGGCCTGGAAGCCAAGCGGCCCCACACCGACGGCGTCCTCATCGGCTGGGGCCTGGTGGACGGACGGCGGGTCTTCGCGTACGCCCATGACTTCCGCATCTTCGGCGGCGCCCTGGGCGAGGCCCACGCCCAGAAGATCCACAAGATCATGGATCTCGCCGAGGCGGCGGGCGCACCACTCGTGGGCCTGTGCGACGGCGCCGGTGCCCGCATCCAGGAGGGCGTCACGGCACTGGCCGGCTACGGCGGAATCTTCCAGCGCAACGTCCGCAACTCCGGGGTGATCCCGCAGATCAGCGTCATCATGGGCCCGTGCGCGGGCGGCGCCGCCTACTCCCCCGCCCTCACCGACTTCGTGTTCATGGTGCGCGGCACCTCGCAGATGTTCATCACCGGTCCCGATGTGGTCCAGGCGGTGACCGGTGAGGAGATCACCCACGACGGGCTGGGCGGAGCCGATGTGCACGCGGCCACCTCGGGCGTGGCCGCCTTCGTCCACGACGACGAGGAGAGCTGCCTCGCCGAGGTGCGCTATCTGCTCTCGCTGCTGCCGTCGAACAACCGCGAACTCCCGCCCTCCGCACCGCCGGACGACCCGGCCGACCGGCGCTGCGAGAGCCTCCTCGATCTCGTCCCCGCCGACCCGAACCAGGCGTACGACATGCGCCGGGTGATCGAGGAGATCGTGGACGACGGCGAGTACGTCGAGATCCACGAGCACTGGGCCGCCAACGTCGTGTGCGCCCTGGCCCGGCTGGGCGGCGAGGTGGTGGGCGTCGTCGCCAACCAGCCGTCCAGCCTGGCCGGCGTGCTCGACATCCACTCCTCGGAGAAGGCGGCCCGGTTCGTCCAGATGTGCGACGCCTTCAACATCCCGCTCGTGACACTGGTGGACGTCCCCGGGTTCCTGCCGGGGGTGGACCAGGAGCACGGCGGGGTCATCCGGCACGGCGCGAAACTGCTGTACGCGTACTGCAACGCGACCGTGCCACGGATATCGGTGGTGCTGCGCAAGGCGTACGGAGGCGCCTACATCGTCATGGACTCACGCTCGATCGGCACCGACCTCGCGCTCGCCTGGCCGGTCAACGAGATCGCGGTGATGGGCGCGGAGGGCGCGGCCAACGTCGTCTTCCGACGGGAGATCGCGGCCTCCGCCGACCCCGAACGCACCCGGAGGGAACGGATCGCCGAGTACCAGCGGGAGTTGATGCACCCGTACTACGCGGCCGAGCGCGGCCTCGTCGACGATGTCATCGACCCGGCGGAGACCCGCGTCCGGCTCATCGACGCACTGGCCGTCCTCGGAACCAAACACGCGCCGCTGCCGAGCCGCAAGCACGGGAACCAGCCGCAATGAGCGCCGGCATACGCGTACTGCGCGGCAACCCCGACCACGAAGAACTGGCCGCCGTGACCGCGGTGCTGCTCGCCCTCGCGGCGCGGGACGAGGGAGCCCTGCGAGCCGCTCTCGACCGGCCGGAAGCAGGATGGGCCCTGCGCCAGGGAGCGCACCGCGCCGCCGGCGCGTGGGTCTCCGTACCGCGCCCGACGTGGCAGCCGTCCGACTGACCCACGCCGCCCCGACCCCAGGTTCAAGGAGAATCGCCGTGCGCATCGCCGTGACCGGTTCGATCGCGACCGACCATCTCATGGTCTTTCCCGGCCGCTTCGCCGATCAGCTCATCAGCGAGCAGCTCGACCGGGTGTCCCTGTCCTTCCTCGCGGACCGGCTCGAAGTACGCCGCGGAGGCGTGGGCGCCAACATCGCCTTCGGCCTCGGCCGGCTCGGGCTGCGCCCTGTGCTGGTGGGCGCCGCGGGGGCCGACTTCGCCGAGTACGACAGCAGACTCCGGGACGCCGGTGTGGACACGTCCTCGGTCCACATCAGCGAAGAGCTGCACACGGCACGCTTCGTGTGCACCACCGACAACGACCAGAACCAGATCGCCACCTTCTACGCCGGCGCCATGACGGAGGCCCGGCACATCAGGCTCGGCCAGGTGCGGCGCGCCGTGGGAGGGCTGGACCTCGTCCTGGTCGGCGCCGACGATCCGCAGGCCATGCTGCGTCACACCAGCGCCGCCCACGACCTGGACATCGATGTGGCGGCCGACCCCTCCCAGCAGCTCGCCCGCCTGGACGCGGAGCAGACCAAGCGCCTCGTCAGAGGAGCGCGTTGGCTGTTCACCAACGAGTACGAGTCGGCGCTGCTCCGGGAGCGGACCGGCTGGAGCGAGGAGGACGTACTGCGACAGGTGGGTACCTGGATCGTCACCCGCGGCGCCGACGGCGTCTCCCTCCTGTCGCACCACGCCCGCCGGCTGGACGTCCCCGCGGTACCCACCGACGCGATCGCCGATCCGACCGGCGTCGGCGACGCCTTCCGCGCCGGTTTCCTCGCGGGCATCGCAGGGGAACTCCCGAGCCCGCGCGCGGCCCAACTCGGCTGCGCGCTGGCCACGGTGGTCCTGGAGTCGGTCGGCACCCAGGAGTACAAGCTGCTGGTCACCGACCTCGCCGCGCGCATCGACCGGGTCTACGGCCGTACGGCGTCCGAGGAGATCGAGCCCCTCCTGGCCGGTGTGTCATGAGCGACCAGCAGACACAGCGGGCCGCCGCTCTCCGCCAGGCTCTGGCCACGCGTGTTGTGGTCGCTGACGGAGCGATGGGCACGATGCTCCAGGCGCAGGATCCGACGTTGGAGGAC
>NZ_JBSFUU010000069.1:0-54244 GCF_053591955.1 Streptomyces sp. NPDC002845
CACCCCAACTCCCCCCACCCGCTCACTGCCCGGGGGTCCAGGGGGCGCAGCCCCCGGCGGGGTCGAAGGGGCGGAGCCCCTGGGGATGGGACGCGTAGGGGCGGCGGGGGCGAAACAAACTCGCCCCAGCCGCTGCGCGGGGCTCAGCCGAAGAACACCCCGACTTCCTCGTACAGCTTGGGATCCACGGTCTTCAACCTGGCCGTGGCCTCGGCGATGGGCACGCGGACGATGTCCGTGCCGCGCAGGGCGACCATCTTGCCGAAGTCACCGTCGCGCACGGCCTCGATGGCATGGAGGCCGAACCGCGTGGCGAGCCAGCGGTCGAACGCGCTGGGGGTGCCCCCACGTTGGACGTGCCCGAGGACCGTCGTACGGGCCTCCTTGCCGGTTCGCTTCTCGATCTCCTTCGCCAGCCACTCACCGACACCGGACAGCCGGACATGCCCGAAGGAGTCCAGGGACTCGTCCTTCAGCACCATGTCGCCGTCCTTGGGCACGGCCCCCTCCGCGACGACCACGATCGGCGCGTAGGACGCCCTGAAGCGGGACGTCACCCACGCGCAGACCTGCTCCACGTCGAACCGCTGCTCGGGGATGAGGATGACGTTGGCGCCGCCGGCCAGGCCCGAGTGGAGGGCGATCCACCCGGCGTGACGGCCCATCACCTCGACGACCAGCACACGCATATGCGACTCGGCCGTGGTGTGGAGCCGGTCGATCGCCTCCGTCGCGATACCGACCGCCGTGTCGAAGCCGAAGGTGTAGTCCGTGGCCGACAGATCGTTGTCGATCGTCTTCGGCACGCCCACGACCGGGACGCCGTACTCGTCCGTCAGACGCGCCGCCACACCGAGCGTGTCCTCGCCGCCGATGGCGATGAGGGCCTCGACCTCCTGCTTGGCGAGGTTCTCCTTGATACGGCGGATCCCGTTCTCAAGCTTGAGGGGGTTGGTCCGCGAGGAGCCGAGGATGGTGCCGCCGCGCGGCAAAATGCCGCGCACCGCCGGGATGTCGAGGCGTACGGCGTCGCCTTCGAGCGGACCTCGCCAGCCGTCCCGGAAGCCGACGAAGTCGTAGCCGTACTCCTGTACGCCCTTGCGGACGATGCCCCGGATGACGGCGTTGAGCCCGGGGCAGTCGCCGCCCCCGGTCAGTACTCCGACCCGCATGGAAATGTCCCTTCGCCACGGTTGCCTGGTGAGGGTCACGCTAATAGTGATCCAGGTCACTTCGGCATGGGTGGGAAGGGCAATTCCGGTGATTCCGTTGAATTGGCGGAGAGTTGATCAAACCGCCTTCACTCCATGGGGTGAAACGGACGGTTCACTCGTCGTCGAGACCCCGCTCTATGGCATAGCGGACCAGTTCCACCCTGTTGTGCAACTGAAGCTTGCCCAGGGTGTTCTGGACGTGGTTCTGGACCGTGCGGTGCGAGATGACCAGGCGTTCGGCGATCTGCTTGTAGCTGAGGCCCTTGGCGACCAGGCGGAGCACCTCGGTCTCGCGCTCGGTGAGCTGCGGCGCCTTGGGCTCGTCGGCGCCCGTGGCGGGGGCGGGCTCGGAGGCGAGACGGCGGTACTCGCCGAGGACCAGGCCCGCGAGGCCGGGCGTGAAGACGGGGTCGCCGACCGCCGTGCGGCGCACCGCGTCGATCAGTTCCTCCGTCGAGGCCGACTTCAGCAAGTAGCCCGTCGCGCCCGACTTCACCGCCTCCAGTACGTCCGCGTGCTCACCGCTCGCCGACAGCACCAGGACGCGCAGGGCCGGGTTGGCTCCGACCAGTTCCTTGCAGACCTGGACGCCCGGCTTCGCGGGGAGGTTCAGGTCCAGGACGAGTACGTCGGGTTCGGCGGCGCGGGCGCGGCGTACGGCCTGTTCGCCGTCGCCCGCCGTGGCCACCACGTCGAAGCCGGACTCGGACAGGTCACGGGCGACGGCGTCGCGCCACATGGGGTGGTCGTCGACCACCATGACCTTGATCGGGCCCTGCCCCTGCCGCCCGTCCGTGGACCCCGTGGAATCCATGGCCCTGGTGGACCCCGTGGACCCCGTGGACTCTGTCATCGCTGCTCCGCCTTCCCCCGTGATTCCTCCGGCCCCGTCGGGGCCTTGGGTACCTTCAGCTCCACTTCCGTGCCCTGCCCCGGGACCGAGATCAGCTCGGCCGTGCCGCCGATGTCGCGCAGCCGCCCCCGGATGGACAGGGCCACCCCGAGCCGCCCCTCGCCCTCGGCCTGGGCGAGGCGCCCCTCGGGGATGCCCGGGCCGTCGTCCCGTACGGTCACGACGACCTCGTCCGGCTCGTCCTCGACCAGGATCCAGGCGCGCGCGTCCTCACCGGCGTGCTTGCCGACATTGTCCAGGGCGGCACCGACAGCGGCGGCCAGTTCGCGCGCCACGGCCGGGGCGAGCGGCACCGGGGCGCCGGGCTCGGAAAGGGTGACCCTGGCGCGGGCGTACGGCGCGAGAAGGGCGCGCACGTCCACGGGGCCCGCCGCCGTGCCGTCCGGCTCGTCGGGTTCCTCCACCGCTCGTACGACGGCGCCCTCGGCCGTGTCCTCCGAGACCCGGGAGACGGGGACGAGCCCCCCGGAGACCAGCGTGCGCAGGGCCACCTCCTGCTCCCCGGCCAGTCTGCCGAGCTCGGCCGCCTCGCCGCCGATCGCGGTACCGCGCCGCTGCACCATGGCGAGGACCTGGAGCACGCTGTCGTGGATGTCCCGGGCGAGCCGCTCGCGTTCGCGGGTCGCGGCCTCGATCTCCAGGGCGCGGGCGAGGGTGCGCTCGGAGGCACGGGCGACCTCGACGACGTATCCGATGGCGATGGAGGCGACCCAGACCAGCAGTACGGCGTGGACGGTGTCGCGGGTCGGGGCGCCGCGGTGGACGAGGTTGGCGACGCCGACGAGCGTGGAGGCGAAGGCCGCCCAGCGCCAGCCGCCCTTGATGGCGAACGCCAGCACGGCACCGGCGGTCCATATCGTCGGCAGCGTCGGGCCGCCCGCCTCGATCCGCTCGGTCGAGTCGGCGAACCGGGTGAGCAGGATGCCGACGAGCGCGACGGTCAGGTCGGCGGTGAGGAACCGCTTGGTGCAACTGGCCGCGCCCGCGACCTTGGGCAGGGTCGCCAGCGTCCAGACGGCGAGGACGGCGAAGTAGGCGATGGCCACCCAGGGGCGCGTGAACCCGTCGTACGCGCTGGCGAAGAGGCCGATCGCGTACACCAGTGTCAGGACCCGGTACCCCATGAGCGCGCGCCACAGCGGCTGCTCGACCGACATCGTCATGACTCTCTCGCGCTTCGGCATGTCCCCCACCCCACCCCGGAACGGACGCGTCCGGGAACCTCCAGGACCCCTAGGACCCCCAGGAATCCAGGCCCCCTGGGGCTCCGGGTCCTCCAGGGCTCTCTGGTGACCTCTAGGAAACGGGCCGTTCCTGGCCGAGTTCCTTCTGCGCCTTGTCGTCCTGCTTCTGCGCTTCCTTCTGAGCCTGCTTCTCGGCCTTCGCCGCCTCCGCGATCCGGCGCTTGGCGGCCGTCGCGTAGATGTCGACGTACTCCTGGCCGGAGAGCTTCATGATCTCGTACATGACCTCGTCGGTCACCGCGCGCAGGACGAAACGGTCGTGCTCCATACCCTGGTAGCGGCTGAAGTCCAGCGGCTTGCCGATGCGGATGCCGGGGCGCATCAGCTTCGGCACGACCTTCCCCGGCGGCTGGATCTTCTCGGTGTCGATCATGGCGACCGGGACGACGGGCGCACCGGTGGCGAGCGCCACGCGCGCGAGGCCGCCGGGCTTGCCCCGGTACAGACGGCCGTCGGGCGAGCGCGTGCCCTCCGGGTAGATACCGAACAGCTCGCCGCGTTCGAGGACCTCGATGCCGCTCTTGACTGCGGCCTCACCCGCGCCGCGCGCCCCGGAGCGGTCGACGGGGAGCTGGCCGACGCCCTTGAAGAAGGCGGCCGTCAGCCGGCCCTTGACGCCGGGCGTGGTGAAGTACTCGGCCTTCGCGATGAAGGTCACCTTGCGGTCGAGGACCGCGGGGAGGAAGAAGGAGTCCGAGAAGGACAGGTGGTTGCTCGCCAGGATCGCGGAGCCCTCGGCGGGGACGTTCTCCATGCCTTCCACCCAGGGCCTGAAGGCGAGCTTCAGCGGCCCCCCGACGGAAACCTTCATCGCTCCGTACAACAACCGAGTGCCTCTCTGTGTTCTGTAGATCAGACCTTAACCCGGACGCGTGCCGACGAGCCCGACAGCCCCGGTCGGCGCCGGTGTGGAGTCGCGGTCGGCCCTGGTCGGTGTCAGTGCCGTCGCGTACGGTGAAGTACGCCTCGAAGCCTTGCCGAATCGAGTCGAGTCAGGTCGGGTCGAGTCGAATCGAGTCGCCGAGTCTCGGGGCCGTGTTCCTGGTCCTCACGTCAGCTCACCTCATCTCACCGAACAGGAGACCGAAACGTGCCGGTCCTTCCTGGAGCCGAGCCGTACCGCCATCAGGGCGGGGAGGTCGGAGTCCTCCTCTGCCACGGCTTCACCGGTTCCCCCCAGTCGATGCGCCCGTGGGCGGAGTATCTCGCCGAGCGCGGTCTGACCGTCTCGGTGCCGCTGCTGCCCGGGCACGGCACGCGCTGGGAGGACATGCAGCTCACCGGCTGGCAGGACTGGTACGCGGAGGTGGACCGCGAGCTGCGCTCCCTGCGCGAGCGCTGCGCCCGGGTGTTCGTCTGCGGCCTCTCCCTGGGCGGCGCGCTGGCGCTGAGGCTGGCCGCGAAGCACGGGGACGCGGTGAGCGGTGCCGTGGTCGTCAACCCGGGCAACAAGGTGCACGGGCCGGCGGCGTACGCCCTTCCGGTGGTCCGGCACTTCGTCCGTACGACGCGGGGGGTCGCCGGCGACATCAAGAAGGAGGGCGTCACCGAGGTCGGGTACGACCGGGTGCCGCTGCACGCGGCCCACTCCCTGCGCAGGTTCTTCCAGCTGCTCGACGGTGAGCTGCCGCAGGTCACCCAGCCGCTGCTGCTCCTGCGCAGCCCGGAGGACCACCTGGTACCGCCCGCCGACTCGGCGCGCGTCCTGAGCCGGGTGTCGTCCACGGACGTGACGGAGGTCCTGCTGGAACAGAGCTACCACGTGGCGACGTTGGACAACGACGCGGACCGGATCTTCGAGGAGAGTCACGCCTTCATCGCCCGGCTCGCGCCCGCCGTCGGCAAGCAGGGGTCCGACACGGGGGCCGTGAAACAGCAGGAAGGGACGACCACTGGTGGCTGAGCACGACTCCGAACGCGAGCCGGAGGAGAAGAGCGCACCCCTCGGCGAGGCGCGCGGCGACTCCGCGGACGGGGCCCCGACCGGTGCGTCCGGCTCCAGCGGCTCATCCGGCACCACCGGCTCGTCCGGTGCCTCCGGCTCCGCTGGCTCGTCCGGCTCGTCCGGCGAGGAGCAGCACGTGCCGTTCGACGAGGACGCCGCGTGGCAGGCGATCGTCGCCGGGTACGGCGAGGAGCCGCCGGACCCGCCGGGCGCGAAGCCGTTCAAGTCGGTCGAGGACCTGGCACTGCTGGAGGCGGACGCGAACGACTCTCCGGAGCGGTCCGCCCCCGACAAGTCGCCGGACAAGCCCTCCGACACACCCTCGGACACGTCCTCCGACTCCGGCACAGCCGACAAGCCCTCCGACAAGGGCAAAGGCAAGGACGGCCCCTCGGCCCCGAAGCCGCTGGGCAGCTCCATCGCCTTCGCGCCCGGCGTGGGCGGCGGCCCGCGTGACTACACGGTGGCCGAGCCCGCCGAGGAGGACCTCGGCGCGGACGACGAGGGCCACTTCGTCCCGCCGGAGCCGCCCCCGCTGCCCGAGGCCGACGTGACGACGAAGTTCGCCTGGCTGGCGGTGCTCGGCGGCCCGCTCCTGCTGCTGCTCGCCGTCCTCCTCGGCTGGGAGATGACCTGGTGGCTCACCACCCTCAGCATCGGCGGCTTCCTCGGCGGCTTCGCCGCCCTGGTGATCCGCATGAAGGGGGACGACGAGGACGACGACGATCCGGGGCGGGGCGCGGTGGTCTGACGCGCCCCACGCCTCCTACGACGCGGGCGCTCTGAGAGCCTGTGCCACATCCCCGGCCGGATCAGCGCGCGGCGGCGATGGGGGTACCTCCCGCGCGAGCTCGGTGCGAGCATGGGGGAGCGTGCGATCGCAAGGCGCCGGAGCGCCCTCGATGGGGGTGCCCCCGCGCGAGCCGAGCGAAGCCGGTTCGCGCGGGGGGAGGAGCTACTAGGGCGTTTCGGCAACGCGGCGAGCGTGCGTGCCAGGCGTCGCGCGCCCGGCCGGGGATGTGACACAGGCTCTGAGGGCGGCCAGGACCGGGAGATGGTCCGTGGCCGCCCGCAGATCGCTCTCGGAGACACCCGGGTGCCCGAGCGGCACCCCGCACCCCAGGACCTCGATGCCCGGCGTGGCGAGGATCGCGTCGATGCGCTGGTGCGGGTGGGCCGGTGTCGACGTGTACTCCGCACCCCAGGGCGCGGTGGCCCAGCAGTCCTGGAGTTCGGCGGCGAGTCGCTTGAACGTACGGCCGCCCGGGCGCTCGTTGAGGTCGCCGCCCGCGATCGCGTGGTCCACACCCATGCCGGCCAGACGGTCGAGGAGCATGCCGCCCTGCTCGTACCGCTCGTCCTTCTGGAGCGAGAGGTGGCAGGACAGCACGCCGAGCCGGGCGCGGCCGAAGCGGACGACGGCCGTGGCGAAACCACGGCGGTGCAGGCCCGGGGTGAGGGGCAGGAGTACGTCCTCGGTGCGCTCGACGGTCGCCCGCAGCGAGCAGAGGATCGCGGGCCCCGCGGCCGTGGCGCCACCGGAGAGGATCACGAGGTTCGCTGCGCGGGCCAGGTGGGCGAGTTTCTTGCGCCAGCGGAAGAAGCGGGGTGCTTCCTGCAGGAGAACCAGGTCGGGAGTGCAGGCGCTGATGACGCGGGCGAGGGCGGTGGTGTCGTCGCGCATCGAGCGGATGTTGTAGCTGAGGACGCGGATGGTGGCTGAACCGTCGGGTTCCGTGTGAGAGTTGGGGAGTGGTGGGGGCGTCGGCATGCGGGTCAATTTACGCCGGGAATGGGGTTTGGGCGCCTAATAGCTCGGGGCGCGAGGTTTGTGTGCGACTGCCGGTTGTACGTGGCTTGTCGCGCCCACGCGGCGGAGCCGCATGTTTATACAGCCCCGCGCCCCTGAGGGCGCGGCAGCCGCCGTGGCCCAAGAAGTGGGCGTTACATGATCGGGTCCGGCTCCCGGGCCAAGTCTGCCGCGCCCACCAAGCCCGCCTTGTTGCCGAGCTGGGCCGCGATCACCTCGGCCACCGGGCGCCAGTTGCCGCCGACCAGCCAGCGCTTGTACGACTTGCGGATCGGGTCGAGGACCAGCTCGCCCTCGTCGGAGAGACCGCCGCCGACGATGAAGGCGGAGGGGTCGAACAGGGAGGCGAGGTCGGCGAGGCCGGCGCCGGCCCAGCGGGCGAGCTCGCGGTAGGAGTCGACGGCGACCGGGTCACCCTGGCGGGCGGCCATGGAGATGTGCTTACCCTCGATGCCCTCGGGGCTGCCGTCGCCGAGCGCGAGCAGGATCTCGGCGCGCTCGGGGGTCGCGTTGGCGCGCTGCTTGGCGTATCTCACGAGCGCGCGCCCGGAGGCGTACTGCTCCCAGCAGCCCTGTGAGCCGCAGCCGCACAGCAGGCCGTCGGGGACCATGCGGATGTGACCGAACTCGGCGGCCACGCCGAAGTGCCCGCGGCGCAGCTTGTTGCCGATGACGATGCCGCCGCCGAGACCGGTGCCGAGCGTGATGCAGATGACGTTGCGGTGGCCCTTGCCCGCGCCGAACTTGTACTCGCCCCACGCGGCCGCGTTCGCGTCGTTCTCCACGACGACCGGGAGGCCCACGCGCGCCTCGACCTTTTCCTTCAGCGGTTCCTGGCGCCAGTCGATATTGGGTGCGAAGTAGACCGTGGAGCGCTGACGGTTGACGTAGCCGGCGGCGCCGATGCCCACGCCGACGATCTCGTGCCCGGCCCGGGCGCCCTCGACGGCGGAGGCGATGGCGTCCACGATGCCCTCGGGCGTGCCCGGGGTCGGCACCTTGTGGGTCGAGAGGATGTTGCCTTCCTCATCGACCACGCCGGCCGCGATCTTCGTGCCGCCGATGTCGACGCCGATGGTGAGTCCCATGAATCCCTCAGTTTCGGTCGAGCCCCGCTACGGCCAACCGTACCCGAGGCCCTGCCGCCGGACGCCCGTCATCCGCCCTGTGAGCGGGCAGGCAAGGGATCCGGCGGCAGGGCCTCGGGGAGGTGTCAGTCCAGGTCGATGCGCTCCGGGGGGCCGGGGTCGTCGCCCTGGTCCCGGTGGTCGGTGTCACGGTTCGTCCAGTGCCGTTCCTGGGCCTCGACCGCGGAGCGGTAGGCGGCGAGCAGCTCGTTGCCTGCGGCGGCCAGGTGGTCGAAGACATCGGGGTTGCGCTCGATGACGGGTTCCACGGCGGCCTTGGCCTGCCGCACCACCTGACCCAGCATCTGCTGGGCGGCGCCCGAGGCGGCCGCGCCGAACAGCGGCGACTGCAGCCCGGACAGCTTGTCGGTGACGGTGTCGACGAGCCTGCGCAGCTCCTCGGCGGCCGAGCCCGGCGGCGGGCCGTACTGGGCCCGGCGGCGGGCCTTCTCCGCCGCGAGGTCCTCCTCGCACGCCGTGGCCCAGGCGTCGTCGTCGGTCGCGCGCGGGCGCGCCTCGTCGGCCGCCTTCCCCTGAGCGGCGTCGGACGTGGGGCGCTCTTCGCTCATGGCGGACTCCTGCCTACGTTTCGTACCTTCGACGTTACCCGAACGGGGGTATGCGGTTCACCGTGTACGCGGCCACAGCTCCGGGTCGGGCGTGAACCGGATGCCCAACTCGCCGTCGCGCAGTGACGCGCCGTCCACCGTGCAGCGGCGCAGTGCGGACGGCAGCGGCAGGATACGGCGGAACTGTCCGGCGGTGACGACGAGTTCGTCGCCGCGCCGGATGAGGTCCAGGTCATCGCGTATCGCGCCGGGGAGCGGGATGTGCCAGACGAAGACGCCGCCCTCGCGGTCGTCGGTGACGGGCCACTCGACGGGGGCGGGCGCGGTGCCCGCGCCGGGTACGGCGAGTGCGGCGAGGTCGTCCGTGCCGCGCGGGTCGCGGCCGAAGTGGGCGACGTGGTGGACGTCGTACGACTGCCGCCACTCGTCCAGGGCCTTGCGCTGCTGGGCGACGAGGCCAGCGAGCCAGGTGTCGGTGGTGGCCTCGGGCAGGACGCGGGTCGCGAGGAGCGCCTCGACGCGCAGGCCGCGCAGGGCGAGGCCGGTGGTGGCGGTGCGTACGTGGTCGGTGCCGGCCGGGCCGGGGTCGGCGACCAGCCGTACGGTCGTGCCGCGGTCCTCGACGGCCGCCGCGACGGCGGCCAGCTCGACGTCCCAGCGGGCGGCCGTCGCGTACAGCGACTCCGCGGGCATGGGGACGCCGGCGAGGCGCCCGAGTACGGGGCGCAGGGCGCGGGCCGCCTGGCGTTCGGGCGGGAGGAGGCGGCGGAGGTAGCGGCGGAGTTCCTCGGGGAGGGCGAGGAGGGCGAGGGCCTGGGGGGTGGGCGGAAGGTCCACGACGAGCAGGTCGTACGCCTCCGAGAGTGCCGCGTCGCGCAGGGCACGGAGCAGGGCGAGTTCCTCGGCGCCGGGGAGGGGGGTGAGTTCCTCGGCGTCCAGGCGGGCGGCGCCGAGGAGGTCCAGGGCGGAGGTGGCCTTGTCCTGGAAGGCGACCAGGTCCTCGCGGAAGTCCTCCGCGGCGTCGGGGTGCCAGGTGGTGAGGTCGGGGGCGGCCTCTGCGGGCTCCGGGCCCGTGGGTGCGCCGAGTACGGCGCCGAGGGTGTCGGTGCGGTCGGTGGTGAGGACGAGGGTGCGGGTGCCCTCGCGGGCGGCACGGAGCGCGGTGGCCGCGGCGACGGTGGTACGGCCGGTGCCGCCTTGGCCGGTGATCAGGATGGTGCGCATAGGGGTGAACGGTACCGGGGGCGGGCTCGCAGGTTTGTCGCCCCCGCCGCCCCTACCCGTCCCATCCCTGGGGGCTGCGCCCCCAGACCCCCGGGGTGGGTGGGTTGACTGCGGGTGGGTGGGGGTTGCTGTGGTGATCGGCCTTCGGCCTCGTCCTCAAGCGCCGGACGGGCTGGATGGTCCCGACTCCACCCTCGTCTTCAGGCCCGCCAGCGCCCGGTCGATGATGACCTTCTCCGCCTTGCGCTTGATCATGCCGAGCATGGGGATCTTGACGTCCACTGTGAGCTGGTAGGTCACCTCGGTGGCCTTGTCCCCCGCCGGCTTCAGGATGTAGGAGCCGTCGAGTGACCTGAGCATCTGGGACTTGACCAGGGTCCAGGAGACCTCGTGCTCGCCGGTCCAGGTGTAGGCCAGGACCTGGTCGTCCTTGATGGCACCGGCGTCCATGACGAGGCGGACCTGCTCGGCGCGCCCCTGTTCATCCGTCCGGAGGACCTCCGCCTCCTTCACCTCGCCCGTCCAGTCCGGGTAGCGGGCGAAGTCGGCGATCACGCCCATGACGTCGGCCGGGGCCGCCTCGATCGTGATGCTCGAACTGGTGTGTTCCGCCATCGCCGTGGCTCCTCCAGGTGCGGTCCGGTGAGGGAGGGTGGTGCGCACGTGTGTGCAGCGTGAAGGCTACCGCGCGCCCGGCGGGCCGTTGTCACCCCGCCTGCGCTTCACCACTCAAGGGCCCACGGCTTCCCGTTCCCCGCGAAGTGGCCGACGTTGACGCACTCGGTCGGCCCGATGCGCATCCGCCGCACGAGGGGCTGGTGGACGTGGCCGAAGAGGGAGTAGCGGGGGCGGGTACGGCGGATGGCGTCCAGGAGGGCCCGGCTGCCGCGCTCGAAACGGCGCGCGGCCGTGTCGTAGACCAGTTCCGGGACCTCCGGCGGGATGTGGGTGCACAGGACGTCGACCTCGCCCACCGCCTCGATCTTCGCGGCGTACTCCTCGTCGCTGATCTCGTAGGGGGTGCGCATGGGGGTGCGCAGGCCGCCGCCGACGAAGCCGAAGACCCAGCCGCCGATCTCGACGCGTTCGCCGTCGAGCACGGTCGTGCCGGGGCCGGCGTACTCCGGCCAGAGGGTCGGCATGTCGACATTGCCGTAGGTGGCGTACGTCGGCGTGGGGAACGCGGCGAACAGCTCGGCGTACTGCCTGCGCACGGCCTTCTCGATCACGGCGGCGCGCTCGGAGCCGATGCCGGCCCAGAGGCGGGCGCCGAACTCGCGGGCCTCCTCGAAACGGCGGGCGGTGCGCAGCCCGACGATGCGGTCGGCGTTCTCCACGCCGAACAGGTCGGGGAAGATCCCGCGCGAGTGGTCGGCGTAGTCGAGGAAAAGCACCAGGTCACCGAGGCACACCAGGGCGTCCGCGCCGTCGCCCGCCCTGGCCAGATCGCGTGCGTTGCCGTGCACGTCGCTGACCACATGAATGCGCGTCCGGCGGTTGCCGCCCGGTGAGAGTGCCATGACGATCAAGGGTAAAGGTGTGCGGCATACGTGAACAGAGCAGGGCGGACCTGCGGTTACTGGCTAGTCAGTAACCCTGTGGACTACTGTGCGCGAAGGAGAGAACCCACGTGTGACGCAGAAAACATCTCGCCGGTCCCCCCTGTCGAAGAAGCCATACCGGCGGGTAACGTCCGGGCAGTCCAGTCGTGCTCAGGATTTCAACCAGCTATCCCTGAGTGCCCGCCCGAGCCATGGACCGCACCGTCGCATCACACAGAGTCGTGGCGCCGGCGCCCTATGAGGAGCAGCAGTCTTGCGCGAGTTCAGCCTTCCGGCTTTGTACGAAGTCCCTGCGGACGGCAACCTGACCGACATCGTCCGCAGAAACGCCGCGCAGCATCCCGATGTCGCCGTCATCGCCCGCAAGGTGGGCGGTGCCTGGCAGGACGTCACCGCGACCGCCTTCCTCGACGAGGTGCGGACCGCGGCCAAGGGGCTGATCGCCTCGGGTGTGCAGCCGGGCGACCGGGTCGGCCTGATGTCCCGTACGCGCTACGAGTGGACCCTTCTCGACTTCGCCATCTGGTCGGCGGGCGCGGTCACCGTGCCGGTGTACGAGACCAGCTCGCCGGAGCAGGTGCAGTGGATCCTCGGCGACTCGGGCGCGACGGCCTGTGTCGTGGAGACGGACCACCACGCGGCCGCCGTGGACACGGTGCGCGACCGGCTGCCCGCCCTCAAGCACGTCTGGCAGATCGAGGCCGGCGCCATCGAGGAGCTGGGCCGCCTCGGGCAGGACGTCACCGACGAGACGGTGGAGGAGCGCAGCTCGCAGGCGAAGGCCGACGATCCGGCGACCATCGTCTACACCTCGGGGACCACCGGGCGTCCCAAGGGCTGCGTCCTCACCCACCGCAACTTCTTCGCGGACTGCGGGAACGTGGTGGAGCGCCTGCGCCCGCTGTTCCGTACGGGCGAGTGCAGTGTCCTCCTCTTCCTCCCGCTCGCCCATGTCTTCGGCCGGCTGGTGCAGGTCGCCCCGATGATCGCGCCGATCAAGCTGGGCTGCGTGCCGGACATCAAGAACCTCACCGACGAGCTGGCCTCGTTCCGGCCGACGCTGATCCTCGGTGTGCCGCGCGTCTTCGAGAAGGTCTACAACTCGGCGCGCGCCAAGGCGCAGGCCGACGGCAAGGGCGCCGTCTTCGACAAGGCGGCGGACACGGCGATCGCGTACAGCCGCGCGCTGGACACCCCGTCCGGGCCGTCGATCGGGCTGAAGGTCAAGCACAAGGTCTTCGACCGGCTCGTCTACAGCAAGCTGCGCGCGGTGCTCGGCGGCAAGGGCGAGTACGCGATCTCGGGCGGCGCCCCGCTGGGCGAGCGCCTGGGCCACTTCTTCCGCGGCATCGGCTTCACGGTCCTGGAGGGGTACGGCCTGACGGAGTCCTGCGCGCCCACCGCGTTCAACCCGTGGGACCGCCAGAAGATCGGCACGGTCGGCCAGCCGCTGCCCGGTTCGGTGATCCGGATCGCCGACGACGGCGAGGTGCTGCTGCACGGCGAGCACATCTTCAAGGAGTACTGGAACAACCCGGAGGCCACCGCCGAGGCCTTGACCGACGGCTGGTTCCACACCGGCGACATCGGCACCCTCGACGAGGACGGCTACCTCAGCATCACCGGCCGCAAGAAGGAGATCATCGTCACCGCGGGCGGCAAGAACGTCGCCCCGGCCGTGATCGAGGACCGTATCCGCGCGCACGCGCTGGTCGCGGAGTGCATGGTCGTCGGCGACGGACGCCCGTTCGTGGGCGCGCTGGTCACCGTCGACGAGGAGTTCCTGGGCCGCTGGGCCGCCGAGCACGGCAAGCCGGCGGGTTCCACCGCGGCGTCGCTGCGTGAGGACGCGGACCTGCTGGCCGCGATCCAGTCGGCGGTCGACGACGGCAACGCCGCGGTGTCGAAGGCGGAATCGGTGCGGAAGTTCCGCATTCTGTCCTCCCAGTTCACGGAGGAGTCGGGTCACCTGACCCCGTCCCTGAAGCTCAAGCGCAGCGTGGTGGCGAAGGACTTCGCGGACGAGATCGAGGGGATCTACCAGAAGTAGCAGGCCGGTCGCCGGTTCATGGCGCGGTGTCCTCGGCGAGGACCCGCGCCATGGTGCGTTCGGCGAGCGCGGTGATGGTGAGGAACGGATTGACCCCGATGGAGCCGGGCACGAGCGAGCCATCAGTGACGTAGAGCTTCGAATACCCCTTCACTCGCCCGTAGTTGTCCGTCGCCCTGCCCAGCACGCAGCCGCCCAGCGGGTGGTACGTGAAGTCGTCCGCGAAGACCTTGCTGGGCGAGCCGAACAGGTCGTAGCGGTAGATCGTGGAGTTGGCCGAGTTGATCCGGTCGAAGAGTTTCTTGGCCATGGCGACGGACACCGCGCTCTGGGCGGCGCTCCAGCCGAGTCGCGCCGAGTCGGTCGCGGAGTCGTACGTGAAGGACGCCCGCTCCGGGTTCTTGGTGATCGCCAGGTAGAGGCTGATCCAGTGCTCCAGGCCCGTGGGCAGCGGGGCGATCTCGGCGAAGACGGGGTTGGCGGTGTTGGCCCAGTCGTCGATGCCCATGACCGGCATGGTCGACTGGTTCTCCCCGACGGTGTCCCACAGGTGGTTGGCGCGGCCGAGCATGACGTTGCCGTTCGTGCCCCAGCCGGTGCCGATGTCGGCGCCGAGGGCGGGCAGGGTGCCCTTCGCCCGTGCCCGGACGAGGAGTTCGGTGGTGCCGAGGCTGCCGGCGCCGAGGAAGAGGTACGTGCAGCCGTACTCCTTGGTCTCGACCACGGCACCGGTGTCGTCGATCCGCTCGACGCCGACGACGTACGTCCCGTCACCGGCCCGCCGTATCCCCTTGGCCCGCTCCATGGTGTGGATCGTGACGTTGCCCGTGCCGAGCGCGGAGGCGAGGTACGTCTTGTCGAGGGTGCGCTTGCCGTGGTTGTTGCCGTAGATGACCTCGCTCGCGAGGGCGGACCTGGTGGCGGTGCCGGCGGCCTCGCGCCGCATGTAGGAGAAGTCGTACACACCGGGCACGAAGGTGGTCTTCAGGCCGGCCTTCTGGGCGTGCTTGCGGGAGATGCGGCTGAAGCGGTACCACTCCGTGGACTCGAACCAGGCGGGGTCGACGGTGTTGACGCCGAGCATGGCGCGGGCACGGGGGAAGTAGGTGGCGTACATCTCGGTGGCGTTGACGGTGGGGAACTGTTCGGCGAAGTACGACTGGAGCGGGGTGACCGCCATTCCGCCGTTGACGAGGGAGCCGCCGCCGACGCCGCGGCCGACGTAGACGGACATGTTGGCGTGGCGGACGCGGTCGAGGACGCCGGGGTAGGGGCTGATGTCCCTGTTGACGACGTCCAGCCAGAGGAAGGTGGCCAGTGGGGCCTCCGTGCGCGTCCGGAACCACATCGACCTGTGGTCCGGTGCGCTCGTGGAACAGAACACCTTTCCGTCGGAGCCGGGGGTATTCCAGAGTCTGCCCATCTCCAGGACGAGCGTGCGGATTCCTGCCTGCCCGAGCCGGAGTGCGGCCACGGCTGCGCCGTAGCCGGAGCCGATGACGATCGCGGGGGCGGATTCGACCGCGGCGGGCTCCGTGGCGTGGGCGCTGGCGGCGTTTACGCGAGTGAAGCCGAGGGTGGCTGCCGTCTGCAGTGCCACCATGCCGATGATTTGACGACGTGTCAGGTGATGCTCCGTCATGTGACGAGGAGTCAGTTTCTCTGCCATGCTGCGCAGCATCTGCGGACTCCCGTCTTCCGCCTAGGGTCCGCGCGGCACTCATTGAGGCAACGCGGTTTCCGCCCCCGGCGTTCGAGGAGCGGGGTATGGGGCGGAGCCCCAGCTACCGAACACTTGCCCAGGGCTCCACCCTTCAGGGTGGAGGTGTAGGGCATCCTGAGCCCAGCGGCCCGGAGGGCCGCAGCGGCACTGCTAAAGTCGCCTTGTCCGACAACGTAGTTGGCGGACCTACCGCCGGACTGGCGGGATGTCAAGCCTGTGGAGACCTTGTCAGACCACCCTCGGGTGGCAGGGGTCGATGAAGCAGGAACCCAAGGGAGCACCGCGATGGGGGTCCCCCCGGTTCGAGCGAAGCCGAGAACTGGGGGAGGTGCTGACCGGAATCGCCTGCGTTCACGCAGGCGAGGATGTCAAAGCAGCCCCCTCAGCCGCTCCGCCAGCAAATCCCAGCGCCACCTCTCCTCGACCCACGCCCGCCCCCGCTCCCCCATCCGGCGGCGCAACTCCGCGTCGTCCAGGAGTGCGAGGACGCGATCGGCGGTCGCGTCCGGGGAGCCGCCGCGGACGACCCACCCGGTCTCACCGTCGAGGACGGCGTCGGGAGCGCCGCCGGAGTCACCGGCGACCACCGGCAGCCCCGTGGCGGAAGCCTCCAGGTACACGATGCCGAGCCCCTCCACGTCCAGCCCACCCCGCCGCGTCCGGCAGGGCATGGCGAACACGTCACCGGCACCGTAGTGGGCGGGGAGGGAGGACCACGGCACGGCACCCGTGAAGTGGACCGAGCCGGCCACCCCGGTCTCGTGGGCGAGACTGCGCAGCTCCCTCTCGTACGGCCCACCACCGACGATCAGCAGCACCGCGTCCGGCTGCTCGGCCAGCACACGCGGCATGGCGAGGATCAGCGTGTCCTGCCCCTTGCGCCGGACGAGACGGGAGACGCACACCACCACCGGCCGGTCCGTGAGGCCGAGACGGGCCCGGACCTCGTCACCGCCCGAACCCGGGTGAAACGTCTTCTCGTCCACCCCCGGCGGCAGCTGGACCATCCGCCCCGCCGCCGACGCCGACAGCGCCGGCGCGATCCGCGAGCGCGTGTACTGGCCCAGATACGTGATCGTGTCCGTGGAGTCACCGATCCGCCGAAGGAGCTGACGCGCGGCGGGCAGCTGCGCCCACCCCGCCTCGTGCCCGTGCGTCGTCGCCACCAGCCGCCGCGCCCCCGCCCTCCGCAGCGCCGGCGCCATCAGGCCGAGCGGGGCCGCCGCCCCGAACCACACCGACGTACAGCCGTGTTCCCGCAGCAGCGAGACCGCCCGCCGCGTGGCACCCGGCGTGGGCAGCAGCATGGTCGTCCGGTCCCGTACGACGGTGAACGGCTGCTCGGCGTCGAAGGCGGCCGTCGCCTCGACGCCCTCACGGCTCCGCTTCCAGGTGGAGGCGTAGACGACGACCCGCTCGGGGTCCAGCCGCAGCGCCATGTTGTGCAGGAAGGCCTGGATGCCACCGGGCCGGGGCGGGAAGTCGTTGGTCACGATCAGCGTCTTGTCCATCTCGCCGCCGACCCTACCGAAACGCTCCCCCACCAGCGCTCGGCCAAGCCCGGCCGCCCTGCACGGCCGAACCACGACCGGGATCACAACCACGATCACAGGACCGTAGGAGATGATGGCCCCCACACGCGAAAACGCGACCGGCACACGAACAGGGGCACAGGTGGACAAGGCGGGTACACGGCGGCTCCCGGTCGGGCTCCTGAGCACCTGGGCCGCCACCAGGCTGCTCCTGCTGCTGTTCGTCTTCAAGGTCTACGTCTTCCCGGGCCCGGACGTCACCAGCGACGTCTGGGTGATCTACCAGGAGTGGTACGACGTCCTGCGCACCGGCACGTACCCCCTGGACGACGTCACCTGGCAGTATCCGCCCGCCGCCGCGCTCGCGATCCTCTCCCCCGCGCTGCTGCCCTTCATGGAGTACGCGGAGGCGTTCTTCGTCCTCGCCTTCCTCGCCGACCTGGCGGTCCTCGCGATGCTCCTGTACGCGGGCCGGCGCCCCGGCAGGTCGCTGCGCGGCGCCTGGGTGTGGGTGGCGGGCGTTCCGCTGCTGGGGCCGACCGTGTACGCCCGGTACGACGTGATGGTGACGGCGGTGGCGGTCGCCGCGCTGCTCGCCGGGATGCGCCACCCGCGCGCGATGGGGGCGCTCGTCGCCTTCGGCGCGCTGCTGAAGGTGTGGCCCGCGCTGCTGCTCCTGGGCGCGACCAGGCTGCGGGCCTGGACGTCGGCGGCCGTCACCGCGGCGGGCCTGTCCCTGCTCCTCGCCCTCTGGATGCCCGGCGCCTTCGCCTTCCTGACCTTCCAGCGCGACCGGGGCACGGAGATCGAGTCCCTCGGCGCACTCGTCCTCCACGTGGCCCGCCAGTTCGGCTGGGACGGCCAGGTGCTGCTCAACTACGGCTCGGTGGAGTTCCTCGGCGACTACGTCGACGTCGTGAGCGGAGCAGCCCTGGTGCTCAGCGTGCTCGCCTTCGGCTGGCTGGTGCTGTGGCGGGTGCGGGCCCGGCGGTTCGCGTCGCACACGCTCGCGGACGCGGCCTTCGTGGCGGTGCTGATGTTCACGGTCACCAGCCGGGTCCTCAGCCCGCAGTACATGGTGTGGCTGGTCGGGCTCGCGGCCGTCTGCCTGTGCTTCCGGGGCAGCCGGATGGCCGCGCCCGCCGCGCTGGTGCTGGCCGCGACCTTCGTGACCGTCCTGGAGTTCCCGATCTGGTTCGCGAGCGTGGTCGCGAGCGACTGGCTGGGCGTCACCCTGCTCTTCATCCGCAACGGCCTCCTCGTCCTCGCCGCCCTGGTCGCCGCCGTGGAACTGTGGCGAAGCACCGCCCCCCGCCCGGCCGCGCCCCCACGCCCCACTCGGACCGCCCGCCCCGAGGAGTCCCTCACCCCCTGAGGGTGCCACCACGGCACCGCGCACGGCGGCACCCCGGACCCCGCCGTGCCGGTGGGCGAGCACGCCTCGCCTCCGCCGACCGACCACGAACCCCACCAGCGGCTCGCGCGGCAGGCACCCGCCCACGGCGACCTCCGGCGGACTTGGGTGGCTACGGCGACGACCGCCACGGCCGTGCCCCCGAGCCGCGCGGCCCAGACGGCGTCCGGACGGTGTCGGTGATCCCGGCACCTACGCGGGCCCACGAACAGGTCACGGCACCAGCGGAACGGGCACCGCGCCCGTCACCCCAGCTGCGCCCCCAGATACTCCCGCCACCGCGCGGTGAACTCCTCCAACGTCGTCCCGAGCACCTCCCCCAGCGCGTCCTCCACCGCCCCGGCCCGCTCCTCGTGGTCCCCCACGGCCCGGTAGAACTCGTTGAGGCGTACCTCGCCCCAGCGGTCCGCGATCATCCGGCAGGCCATCCAGCCGCCCTCGTACGCCCGCGCCAGCTGCCCCGAGTCGCCGCCGAAGCCGAACTCGGAGTCCTCCGGCAGCGCGCTCGGCAGGTGGCCCTCCAGCACCGACCGCTGCAGCTCGGGGGCGACCTGGGACGGCGTACGGCCGCTCGACCGGTAGCCGACCCAGTCGGCGTACCCCTCGGAGAGCCACAGAGGCGTGGCCGCGGTGGTGTGGGCGCGGCTGGCGACGTGGGTGGTCTCGTGGGTGAGGACGACCTGCTTGCCGAAGGAGCCGAGGACGCCGTACGCGTCGGGGTTGACGACGATCCGGTCGGCCGCCGCCTTCCCCGAGCCTCCCACCGCGCCGGTGGTGACCGCCGCGATCCCCCGGTACCCGGACGCGGGCGCGCCGAGCAGGCCCGCCATCTCCTCCAGCGACTCCGGTACGAGGACGACGACCCGCCCCGGCCAGTCGGCGCCCCATGCCTCGGTCACGGCGGGCACGGCGCGGTCGGCCAGACCGGCGTACCCGCGCAGCGTCTCGGCCGACTGCCCGGTGCCCAGGACGAGACTGCGCTCCCCGCGGACGGCCCGGACGGTCCCCTGCTCCCACAGCTGCTCGGTGGAGTCCTCGGCGGGCTCGTCGGAGGCGACGTACCAGGCGCCGTTCTGCCGGACCAGGACCAGCGTCCGCCCTGCGGTGAGGGGTCCCGCGTCGTAGCCGCGTACGCGGTAGCGGAGCCGGGCCTCGGCCGTGGCCCGGTCGCCGGTGCGCCGGAAGGAGGTCAGGCGGTACGACCAGGCCGCCAGCGGGAGGTCCTTGAGGTTGGCGAACTCGGTCATGCCCGTGGCCAGTTGGCCCTCGGCGGCGAAGGCGTCGGAGGCGGGCGCCTCGGTCGACCGGTACGCGGCCTCGTCCCTCGCCAGCACCGCGGCCGCCCGCCGGTCGAGCATCCGCCGCACATCGCTCTCGGCGGAGTCGCGCGCCGCGCTGCCGCCGCAGCCCACCAGAACCGACAGGCCGAGTGCCAGACAGACCCCCGACCACGCCCCACGCCCTCGACCAGCCACGTTCCCGATCGTACGGCGGGTGGGGCCACTTGGTGTACGGCGGTTCAGGACCTCAGGGGCGGGTGACCGAGCCGATCGGCATCATGCCGACGGGGTCGTAGCGGACGGGGGCGCCCGGGTACGGCGCGTGGATGACCTGGCCGTTGCCCACGTACATGCCGACATGGCTGGCGTCGGACCGGTAGGTGACCAGGTCGCCGGGCTGTGCCTCGGACAGGGGCACCTGGCGGCCGGCGTACCGCTGGGCCTGCGAGGTGCGCGGCAGTCCGACGCCCGCCTGCGCGTACGACCACTGGATCAGGCCCGAACAGTCGAAGCCGCTGGGCCCGTTGGCGCCCCACACGTACGGCTTGCCGACGGCGGAGCGGGCCGCGGCGACGGCGGCGCCCGCGCGGCCGCCCGGCGCGGCGGCGCCCGTGAGGTCGGGCAGGTCGGAGCGGCCGTCACGGGAGGCCCGTTGGTAGTCGGCGCGCTCGGCGGTCGGCAGGGAGTTGAGGAGTTGGCGGGCCTTGGCGAGCTTCTTCTCGACGGTGCGCTTGTGCTTCGCGACGGCCTTGCGGCTCTTCTCCAGCTCGGCGAGCTTCTCGGTCGCCTCCTCGCGGTGCTGGGCGAGTTCGCGCATGACCCTCCGGAGGCCGGTGAGCCGGTCGGCCTGGTGGACGTTGATCCGGTCGAGGGCGGCGGCCCTGTCGAGGTACTGGTCGGGGTCGTCGGAGAACAGCAGGGCCACGGACGGGTCGACGCCGCCGGAGCGGTACTGGGCGCCGGCGAGCGAACCGAGCTGCTCCCGCATGGTGTTGACGCGCTCCTGCTGCCGCGCGATCTCGTCCTGCGCGGTGTCGACCTGGTCGCGCAGGGTGTCGGCGCGTTCGTCGGCCTTGTTGTAGGCCTCGGTGGCCCGCTCGGCCTCCTCGTAGAGACGGTCCACTTCGGCTCGGGTGTCGTCGTGCGGCGCGGCAGCGGCAGGTACGACGCCGAGCACGGCGGTCGCGGCGGAGAGCAGGCACAGGGCTGTGCCGGTGCCCCGGTCGAACCCGGACGGTACAAAGCGACGATGAGACCCCACAGGAAGCCGCACTCCCTTCGCTGGCGGACAGGAACCGTCTCCCCGGCGCCGGAGGCGAGCCCTGAAGCCGGTGGGGAAACGCGCCAGACAGTAACCCCGTGACTACGCGGCGACCAAAGACCTCGATGCGTGCACATCGGACACACACAGTGACGCCCCGCCTCAGACGCAGGTCATCAGCGGGGCGTGCAGCAGCAGGTGCTCTTGTAATTCGCTCGTTCGGGGGGTGGGGTGTCCTGATCTTGAAGAAGATCCTCAAGGAGTGAAGAAGATCCTCAAGTACGGGGACTTTACGAGGATCAGATCCGGACGCCGAACTGGAACGGCATGTTGCTCATCGCCTCGTAGCGCACGACCGTGCCGGTGCGCGGGGCGTGCAGCACCTGGCCGTTGCCCGCGTAGAAGCCGACGTGGTGCAGGTCGCCGTAGAAGAAGACCAGGTCGCCGACCTGGAGCTCGGCCTGCGAGTAGATGCGGGGGCCGGCACTGGCCTGCGCCTGCGAGGTGCGCGGGATGGAGACGCCGGCCTGGGCGTAGGCCCACGAGGTGAGGCCGGAGCAGTCGAAGGAGCTGGGGCCGGAGGCACCGTAGACGTACGGCGTGCCGAGCACGCTCTGGGCGGCGGAGTAGGCCGAGGCGGCCCGGCCGGTGGCGGCGCTGTCGGAGCCGAGGACGCTGCGCCCGCTGTCACGGCTGGCCCGCTCCTCCTCGGCGGCGAGGGCGGCCTTCTCCGCCTCCGTCAGGGAGTTGAGGAGCTTCTGCGCCTCGGCGAGCTTGTTCTGGACCTCGGTCTTGTTCTCGGCCAGGGTCTCGCGGGTGTCGGCGAGGTCCTCCAGCTTGTCGGAGGCCTCCTGGCGCTGCTGGGCGAGCGAGCGCTGCTTCTCCTGGATCTTCTTGAGCGACTCGACCTGCTGAGCGCTCAGCTGGTCCATCGTGGACGCCTTGTCCAGATAGTCGTCCGGGTCGGAGGAGAGGAACAGCTGGAGGGAGGAGTCGATGCCGCCGGTGCGGTACTGGGCGCTGGCGGCGAGGCCGATGCCCTCGCGGAGCCCGTTGAGGTCCTCCTGGCCGCGGGCGACGTTGTCCTGGAGGGTGGAGATCTCCTTCTGGAGCTTCTCCTGCTTCTCCTCGGCCCCGTTGAGCTTCTCAGTGGCCGCCTCGGCCTCTTCGTAGAGCTTGTCGACCTTGGCCTTGACTTCGTCCTTGGTGGGCTTCTCGCTCGGCGCGGCGTTGGCGGCCTGCGAGCTCATGGCCACGGCAGCGGCGGCGGCGGTGGTGAGCACGGTCACACGGGCGCGGCTCGGCTGCTTCGGTCGACGGTGGGACGCCACGGAGGCGAGCTCCTTCTTCCTTCAGCCGCCTACCGACACATCCGGTGGGCGGTGTCCCCCCACCGTCACTCCCAATGAGTGATCGCCCGAGCGGGGGTTCGAGGCCAGACCTTAGTGATGTTCCTGTGATCAGTTCAAATCCTCGCATGAAAAAACTCCCCCACAGGCCCCATTCTTTGCTCTCAACTCACCAGCGGTAACGCTCGCTTGACGCTACGTTGCGTGAAGGTCTCGCCAATACGGGCACAACCGACGGATGTTGCGGTAGGGACTTAAGGGAGACATGGGGCGTACGCCGCAAGTCGCGGAGAGGGGTTTCAGAGCGGGTTCAGAGCGGGGTCCAGAGCAGGTTTCAGCCGCGCGAGAAGCGCTTCAGCAGCACCGCGGAAGCCACCGGCCGCGCGCCCGCCTTGGCCACACCGTCGGCCACCTCGCGGTCGGTGGAGGCGACGATGACCGGGCGCCCGGGCGGCTCGGCGCGCACCAGCTGGCGGATGAGCTCGTCGGCGGTGACGCCGGGCTTGGAGAACAGCACCCGGACCCCGCGCGGCGGCGCGAGCAGCACGGGCGCGGCCAGTTCGGCCCCGTCGAAGACGCAGGTCACCTCGGCGCCGGTCTGCGCGGCGAGCTGCGAGAGCTGACCGAGGAGCCGCAGCCGCTGCTTCTCCAGCGGCATCTGGGGATAGCCGGTCTTGGTGACGTTGTAGCCGTCGACGACGAGGTGCGCCTGCGGCAGCGCGAGCAGCTGGTCGAGGATCGCGGGGTCGTTCTCGGACAGCGCGCGGGCGGCGATGTCCTTCGGGGTCATCCGGCCGGGCTCGACGGCGTCCACGGTCTCGGCGGGGCGCACGGAGACGGGCGGCAGCGCGAGCTCACGCCTGAGCCCCTGCGCCGCGTCGAGCACGGTGTCCAGCAGCAGCCGTACGCGCATGTCCTCGACGCTGCGCCCCTCGCGGGCCGCCCGCCGCGTGGCCTCCAGGGTGGCCTCCGCCTCGCCGAGCCGCGCCTTGAGCCGCCGGGTCTCGCTCTCGGCGGCGGACACCTGGGCCTGGCCCTCGGCGCGTACGGCCTCGGTCTCGCCGTGGGCCTTGCGCAGGGCGGCCTCGCCGCGCTTGACGTCGCTGAGGGCGGCGCGCAGTTTGCGGTGCAGCGATTCCGCTTCCTTCTTGGCCGATTCCAGCTCCGTACGCAGCCGTTCGGTCTCGGTGCGGGTGTGGTCGCGGGCGGCCGCCAGCTCCTCGCGCAGCCGTTCCAGCTCGGCGCGGTTCTCCTCGTCGGCACGCTCGGCGTCCGCCCGCTGGGCCTCCTCGCCGGCCGCGGTGACCAGCTTCACCCAGCCCGTGGGGCGCAGCACATAGGCCGCGGCCGCCACGTCCAGCGGGTCGGCGGCCGGGGGCGGTGAGCCGGAGTCGAGGGCACCGGCGAGCTCCGGCTGGGCCTCTCTGAACTTCTCCCCGATGCGCTGTCTGAAAACGGTGTCGTTCTCCAGGGCCGCCGCCATGGCGTTGCCCGCGAACTTGACCCGGCGATTCGGCGTGAACCGGGCGTACTGCCTGAGCTGCGTGGGCAGTTCGGCGACCGTCAGCCCGCCGAAGCCGTCGGAGCAGATCTGTACGACACGTCGGCGCACGCCCTCGGGCAGCGGACGGTCGAGCACCTCAGCGGCGCCGTCGCCCGGCCCCCCGCCTGCGGTCTCCACCATCCGTCACCCCAATACCTGTGCGGGACCCCCGGAAGGGGATCTCCCGTGCGGGGCCCGCTCCCGTCAGGAGCCGGCGCCCGGCCTGTCCACGAGTTCCACCTGATCCACGGCGTTGCACCAGCGGCAGCGCACCGACTCGATGGTCTCACTGACCACGTCGCGTTCCTCGACCTTCGGCTCCCCGGCAAGGTCGAGGTGCACATACTCGACGACCTTCGACGAACGGGTCACGTCGAAACGCGTGAGGTTGCCGCAGAGCGTGCAGCGCCACCGGGTCGTCTCGGTCGGCAGGGGAACCGTCATCGTGGCTGTGCTCTTTCCTTCTAGGTCTTCTATTTTCCGTGATGCGCCAGTTTCCCTGGAGCGTGTGGCTCGTAACCCTACGGCCTGGCGGGTAGCCACCGCCCGTCCGATCGTGACGGCGAGGCGGTCTGTGCGGTTCGGTCCCGTTACGTCATGCTCTGCTCATGATCAGCGAGTGGAGCAGGGCGACCGGCCACGCGGTACGGGAACGGTCGACGCCGGTGGTGACGTACGGACTGATCGCGGTCTGCTGCCTGGTCTTCCTGACCGGCCCGGCGTCCGGCCTGAATCCGGTGTACGGCACCGGGGACGAGCTGCTCGCCGCCCAGCGGGTCTACTTCCGCCGCTGGGGTGTCGTACCGGCCGAGTTGCTCACCGGCGACCCGCGTGCGGCTCTCACCCCGGTCACGGCCCTGTTCGTGCACGGCAGCTGGCTCCACCTGCTGGGCAACATGCTCTTCCTCCACGTCTTCGGGGCGATGACCGAGGAGCGGATGGGCCACATCGAGTTCGCCCTCTTCTATGTGGGCTGCGGCTATCTCGCCCTGCTCGGCTACGCGACCGCCCACGCCGACTCGACGCAGACGCTGGTCGGCGCGTCCGGGGCGATCTCCGCCGTCCTCGGGGCGTTTCTCTACCTGTTCCCCAAAGCGCGCGTCACGAGCCTTCTCCCCTTCCTCTTCTTTCTCCCGCTCCGTTTCCCGGCCTGGATCACCCTCCCTTTCTGGGTCACCCTCCAGTGGGTGGCGGCGGGCCGGGACAGCCGGGGGCCGGGGGTGGCGTATCTGGCCCACCTGGTGGGGTTCGCCCTGGGCTTCGTCTACGCGTGGGTGCGGTACGTGCGTCCGGCTACAGTGAAAACCCCAGCGACGCCCGCCCCCGAGGGAGAAAACCAGCCGTGATCACCGCGATCGTGCTCATCAAGACCAGCGTGGACCGGATCCCCGAGATCGCCGAGTCGATCGCGGCGCTGGATTCCGTCAGCGAGGTCTTCTCCGTGACCGGCACGTACGACTTGATCGCCATGGTCCGCGTCAAGGCCCACGAGGACCTGGCCGACGTCATTCCCGGGCGGATCAGCAAGATCCCCGGCGTCGAGGCCACCGACACGCACGTCGCGTTCCGCACGTATTCACAGCACGACCTGGAGGCGGCGTTCGCGATCGGGCTCGACAACTGAGCGCTCCGCTGGAAGCGCGGTGATGAACCCGCGGGCCGGTGGGAGCTGGTCGCGCCCACGCGGCGGAGCCGCATATCGATACAGCCCCGCGCCCCTTACAGAGAGCTGTACCGCACCGGACTTCGCCACGGGGCCGCTCAGTAGCCAAGCTGCACGGAGCGCCCGGCTGCCGGCTCAGGCGGAGGTGTCGGGCACGCAACGCCCGTCCACGGTCCGGTAGTTCCACTGGGCCCCGTCCCGCACGAGTTCCTTCACGGCGGCCACGAACCGCTCCACGTGCTCGTCGGGCGTACCCGCGCCGAAGCTCACCCGGATCGCGTTGAGGGACCTCTCCCCGGGCGCGGCCTCCGGCGCCCCGCACTCCCCCTGGGTCTGCGGGTCGCTGCCCAGCAGCGTGCGCACCAGCGGGTGGGCGCAGAAGAGACCGTCCCGTACGCCGATGCCGTACTCGGCGGAGAGCGCGGCGGCGAAGTGCGAGCTGTTCCAGCCGTCGACGACGAAGGAGAGGACGCCGACGCGAGGGGCGTCGTCCCCGAAGAGGGAGAGGACACGGACCTCCGGCACGTCGGCGAGCCCTTCCCGCACCTTCCGGATCAGGTACTGCTCCCGGTCGACGAGGCTGTCGAACCCGGCCTCGGTGAGCGCCTTGCAGGCGGAGGCGATCGCGTGGACGCCGATGACGTTGGGCGAACCGGCCTCGTGCCGGGCGGCGGTGTCGTGCCACTCGACGTCCACACCTCCGTCGGCCCGGCGCGACACCTTCCGCGAGGCGCCCCCGCCCGCGAGGTACGGCTCGGCCTCGCGCAGCCAGTCGGCACGGCCCGCGAGGACACCGGACCCGAAGGGCGCGTACAGCTTGTGCCCCGAGAAGGCGACCCAGTCGACGTCCGACTCCCGTACGGAGACCGGGTGGTGGGGCGCGAGCTGCGCCGCGTCGAGGACGATCCGGGCGCCGTGCGCGTGGGCGGCGGCGGCCAGCTCCCGTACGGGCCACAGCTCCCCGGTGACATTGGAGGCACCGGTGACGCAGACCAGGGCCGGGCCGTGCGGGTCCCGGTCGGCGAGGGCGCGCTCCAGCGTGGCCACGGCCTGCCGCGGGGTGCGCGGCGCGTCGAGGTAGGTGACCCGCGCGTCCCGCCAGGGCAGCAGTGAGGCGTGGTGCTCGGTCTCGAAGACGAAGACCTGGCAGCCGGCGGGGAGGGCGGCGGCGAGGAGGTTGAGGGAGTCGGTGGTGGACCGGGTGAAGACGACCTGGTCGCCGTCCCGGCAGTCGAGGAACTCACCGACGGTGTTCCGGGCGTTCTCGAACAGATCGGTGGAGAGCTGGGACAGATACCCGGCGCCCCGGTGGACGCTCCCGTAGTACGGGGCGTACGCGGCCACGTCGTCCCACACGCGCCGCAGGGCCGGGGCGCTGGCGGCGTAGTCGAGCGCGGCGTAGGTGACCTCGCCGCCGGTGACGAGCGGGACGGTGACATCGGCGCCCAGAACGGGCAGAGGGGCACAAACGGACTGGTCGGCGGCGGCGGTGACGACGGACATGGGTGAACTCCCGTGAAGGCAGGCGGAATCGCCGTACGAAGCCGTAGAGACAAGGGCTATGTACTGGACGGCGATGCGGTGAAGGTGAAAAGGGATGCGGAGGCGGGGCTCTGCGGCCCTATTGCATTCGCTTGCTCACGGAAGGCTCCCTCGAACGACCAGGACCCCTGGGACGCGTCTGCTCAAGAGAGTGCGAGGGGTCCGCGCTTGCCGCAGACCCTGCTGTCCACGACCTGGTCCTCACCCGGGGCACCCCGCCACGGACGGAGGGTTGCCGGACAGCCGGCCGGGGCCGAATGGCTGTCGCTCATGACCTGAGGGGAAACGTATGCGACGTGATCGCCACGCCGCAACTTCTGTCCGGATGACGGAATGTGTGCGGAGTGGGGCGACTCGCAGGAATTCCGCCGCCCCACCCCCGAAGCGCTACACGTTGCTGACCGCCACCCAGCGGTCGAGCGTCCGCTTCGCCGCCCCCGAGTCGATCGACTCCGCGGCCTTCGCCATCCCGGCCCGGAGCTGCTCGGCCAAGGGGCCCGGACCGGGCTCCAGGGCCACCAGGGCCGCCGCCGAGTTCAGCAGCACCGCGTCCCGCACCGGCCCGGCCTCGCCGTCCAGCAGGCGCCGCGTCACGTCCGCGTTGAACGCGGCGTCCGCACCCCGCAGCGCCGCCACCGGGACCAGCTCGATGCCGACGTCACGCGGGTCGAAGGCATCCTCGGTCACCTTGCCGTCGCGGGCGACCCACACACGGGACGTGGCGGTGGTCGTCAGCTCGTCGAGGCCGTCGTCGCCGCGGAAGACGAGCGACGAATTGCCCCGCTCGGCGAGAACACCCGCCACGATCGGAGCCATCCGCGGATCGGCGACACCCACCGCCTGCGCCCTCACCTTCGCCGGATTCGTCAGCGGACCGAGGACGTTGAACGTCGTCCGGATACCCAACTGCCCCCGCGCCGCCGCCACATGACGCAGCGCCGGGTGGAACTTCACCGCGAAGCAGAAGGTGATCCCGGCCTCCTCGGCCACCTCGGCCACCCGCTCCGGCGTCAGCTGCAGATTCACGCCCAGCATCTCCAGCACATCGGACGCCCCGGACGCTGAGGACGCCGCCCGGTTGCCGTGCTTCACGACCTTCGCGCCCGTCCCGGCGATCACGATCGCCGACATCGTGGAGATATTGACCGTCTTCGCACCGTCGCCACCGGTACCGACGATGTCCACCGTCGGCCCCGGCACGTCGATCACGTTCGCGTGCTCGTACATCGTCCGTACGAGCCCGCTGATCTCCTCGACCGTCTCTCCCTTGGCGCGCAGCGCCACCACGAACCCGGCGATCTGCGCGTCCGTCGCCTCGCCGCGCATGATCAGGTCCATCGCCCAGGCGGTGTCGTCGGCGGTCAGGTCGCGTCCGTCGAGCAGTCCGTTCAGCAGGGCGGGCCAGGAACGGCCCGCCGCGGTGTTGCCTCCAGCGGGGGTCACAGCGCTCATATGCCGCTCCTGGGTCAGTACTGTCCCGGCCTGCGGGACACGAGTCTCAACGGGGTCCACCCTATCCAGCTCCGGCCACGCCGAAGGGCCCCGTCCGTACAACGGACGGGGCCCTCGGTGTGGTGTGGCGAACTCAGGGATCAGTGGTGGCCGTGGCCGCTCGTGATCTCCTTGTACTCCTCGGCGCTCGGCTTCGGGATCTGGCTGTCCTCCCCGAAGTACGCCTCGCTGACCTTGGCGCGCAGCTTCTCGGAGCGCTTCACCTTGCGCCGGACGCCGTGCTCGTCGACCGCTGGGCCGATCTCGGCCGGCTTGTACTGCTCGTGCGCGGTGATCGTGTGCAGCTGCTCCTGGCTGAGCGGTTCGTGGACCTCGATGAACTCACCGTGCGGCAGGCGCTTGATGATGCCGGTCTCACGACCGTGCAGCACCTTGTCCCGGTCCCGGCGCTGGAGGCCGAGACAGATCCGCTTGGTGATGAGGAACGCGATGACCGGACCGACGAAGAAGAAGATCCGCACGAACCAGGTGATGGAGTTGATCGACAGGTGGAAGTAGGTGGCCCACAGGTCGTTGCCACCACCGACCAGCGTGATCATGTACATCGTGATCCAGGCGACGCCCAGTGCCGTACGGGTGGGGGCGTTGCGCGGACGGTCCAGGATGTGGTGCTCGCGCTTGTCACCGGTGACCCAGGACTCGATGAACGGGTAGACCGCCATCGCGCCGAGCACGAGACCGAAGAGCACCAGCGGGATGAACACGCCCAGGGCGAGCGTGTGACCCCAGAAGTTGACCTCCCAGCCCGGCATGAAGCGGATCAGGCCCTCGGCGAAGCCCATGTACCAGTCGGGCTGGGCGCCGGTGGACACCTGGTCCGGGCGGTACGGGCCCAGGTTCCAGATCGGGTTGATCTGCGCGACCGCCGCGATGGCCGCGATGACACCGAAGACCAGGAAGAAGAAGCCTCCGGCCTTGGCCATGTAGACCGGCAGCAGCGGCATGCCGACGACGTTCTTGTTCGTCTTTCCGGGGCCCGCGTACTGCGTGTGCTTGTGGTAGAAGACCAGGATCAGGTGCGCCACCACGAGGCCGAGCATGATGCCCGGCAGCAACAGGATGTGGATCGAGTAGAACCGTGCGATGAAGTCGCCGCCCGGGAACTCCCCGCCGAACAGGAACATCGAGATGTACGTGCCGACGACCGGCGTGGCCAGGATCGCGCCCTGGGTGAAGCGGACACCCGTACCGGAGAGCAGGTCGTCCGGGAGCGAGTAGCCGGTGAAGCCGGTGAACATGCCCAGGACGAACAGCAGGAAGCCGAACAGCCAGTTGATCTCACGCGGCTTGCGGAACGCGCCGGTGAAGAACACGCGCATCATGTGCACGAACATCGCCGCGAGGAAGATCAGCGCGGCCCAGTGGTGGATCTGCCGGATCAGCAGACCGCCGCGGACGTCGAAGCTGATGTCCATCGTCGAGGCGAACGCCTCCGACACGAGCTGGCCCTGCATCGGGATGTAGGAGCCGTGGTACTCCACCTCGTTCATCGACGGGTGGAAGAACAGCGTCAGGTACACACCCGTGAGGATGATGATGATGAAGCTGTAGAGCGCGACCTCGCCCAGCATGAAGGACCAGTGGTCCGGGAAGATCTTGCGCATGTTGGCCTTGGCCAGGGAGTAGATCCCCAGCCGGCCGTCGGCCCAGTCGGCGACGCGCTCGCCGGCCGGTGCCTTTCCGCGTGAGCGGCCCGCCGCGTCAGCGGCTGATGTCCGCGCGTTGTTCTCGTTGGTGCTCATCCGCGCTCCCAGAAGGACGGACCGACAGGCTCTTCGAAGTCGCCGAGCGCTTCGAGGTAGCCCTCGTCGTTCACGCCGATGCGCAGCTGCGGCAGGGCGTGACCGGCCGGGCCGAAGATCACTCGGGCACCGTCGGAGAGGTCGAAGGTGGACTGGTGGCAGGGGCAGAGCACGTGGTGCGTCTGCTGCTCGTACAGGGAGACCGGGCAACCGACGTGGGTGCAGATCTTCGAGTACGCCACGATGCCCTCGTGGGACCACTCCAGCTCACGCTGGTCCTTGATGTCGTCGGGCTGGAGCCGGACGATCATCAGCGCGGCCTTGGCGATCTCGGTCTGGAACTCGTGGTCGTGCTCCGACAGGCCCTCGGGCTTGGCGAAGGTGAGCGAACCGACCGCGACGTCGGAGGGGCGCAGCGGCTCGTCGGTGTTCATGTTGACGAGCAGCTTGCCCTTGCCCCACAGCGTGTGGCGCAGCTTGGTCTCGGGCAGCGGGCCGAGGTCGCGCAGCAGGACGATGCCGGAGAGCGGGAACAGGGCCAGCGCGCCGAACATCGTGCTGCGGATCAGCTTGCGGCGGCCGAGCGCGGACTCCTTGGCGCCCTGCTTGAAGTCGGCCAGGACCTTGGCCTTGACCTCGGGCGCGGCCTCGATCGGGTGACGCTCGTCGGCGATCTCCACGTCGGACATCAGCGTGCGGGCCCAGTGGACCGCGCCCGCGCCGATGCAGAACAGCGCCGCCCCGAGGGTCATGCCCAGGGCGAAGTTCAGCGCGCTGATGTACCCGAGCGGCCAGATGTAGACGATCTTGTCGATCGGGATCGTCACGAACGAGGCGATGAAGCCGATGGTGGCCAGCATCGACAGCGTGAACAGGAAGGCGACCGTGCGCTCGGAGCGCTTGGCGGCCCGCTCGTCGATGTCCTGGACCCGGTGCTCGTGCGGCGGCAGGCCGGGGTCGGCGAACGGATGCTTCTCGTCCGCGACGTCCACGGCACCGTGCGCGGTGCCCTGCTCTGCGGGCAGGTTCTCTTCTGGAATGTCTTGGCTACTCATGACTTCTTGGCCTTTGCGGTCCGAGCGGCGACCCAGACGGCCACGGCGATCAGGGCGCCGAGGCCGAAGATCCAGGCGAACAGGCCCTCACTGACCGGGCCGATGCCGCCGAGGCTGAGGCCACCGGGCTCTGGAGTGTCCTCGCTGTTGACCGCTTCGAGGTACGCGATGATGTCCTTCTTGTTCTCTTCCGTCATCGTGGTGTCGGGGAAGGACGGCATGTTCTGCGGGCCGGTGAGCATGGCCTCGTAGATGTGCTTCGGGTCGACACCCTCAAGGTCCGGCGCGTACTTGCCCTCGGACAGCGCACCGCCCTGACCGGTGAAGTTGTGGCACTGCGCGCAGTTGTTGCGGAAGAGCTCGCCGCCCTTGGCGATGTCCGCGCCCTCGGGGTCGTACTGGTTCTCGGTCGGGACCGACGGACCGGCACCCAGCGAGGCGATGTACGCCGCGAGCTGGTCGATCTGCGCCTGCGAGTAGATGACCTTCTTCTTCGGGACCTGCGCGCCCGGCTGCATGGCGGGCATACGGCCGGTGCCGACCTGGAAGTCGACGGCCGCGGCGCCCACACCCACCAGGCTCGGCCCGTCGGAGGTGCCCTGACCGCCGGTGCCGTGGCAACTGGCGCAGCCGACGGCGTAGAGCTTCTTGCCCTCCTCGATGGTCAGGGACTGGGCGGTTTCATCGGCCTTCGCGCCCGCGGGCGCGAAGGCGGTGTACAGCCCCCCGGTGGCCGCCAGCGCGATGAGTAGGACGACGACCGCCGCCAGCGGATGGCGTCGTCGTGCGGAGAGCTTTTTCACGGATTACCCCGGTGTCAGGATCTTCTGCGTCGATGCTTCTGGTGATGGATCGGCTCGTCGCGGCGCTTTCCGCACCACCGACGGCGGCCCGATTACTTGATCATGTAGATCGTGGCGAAGAGGCCGATCCAGACGACATCGACGAAGTGCCAGTAGTAGGACACGACGATGGCGGCGGTCGCCTGCTCGTGAGTGAACCTCCGGGCCGCGTACGTACGGCCGAGGACCAGCAGGAAGGCGATCAGACCGCCCGTCACGTGCAGGCCGTGGAAGCCGGTGGTCAGGTAGAACACCGAGCCGTACGGGTCCGACGAGAGCGACAGGCCCTCGTGCTTGACCAGCTCCGTGTACTCGAAGACCTGACCGCCGATGAAGATCGCACCCATGATGAAGGTCACGATGAACCACATGCGGAGCTTCTTCACGTCCCCGCGCTCGGCGGCGAAGACGCCGAGCTGGCAGGTGAGGGAGGAGAGCACCAGGATCGTGGTGTTGACCGCCGCGAACGGGAAGTTCAGCGCGTCGGCCTTCTCCGTCCAGAAGTCGGTTCCCGTCACCGATCGCAGGGTGAAGTACATCGCGAAGAGGGCCGCGAAGAACATCAGCTCGGAACTCAGCCAGATGATGGTTCCGACGCTGGTGAGGTTCGGCCGGTTGACCGACGGGTGCGCGTGCCCGGTATCTACTGTCGTTGCTGTCGCCACGACCGACATTATGTCGGTCGCTTATCCCGCCCTCACCCCGGGGGGTCCCGTTCGGAGTGTCTCTGCCTTCCGAACCGGTCTGTACCGGTGTTGACGTGGTGTTCAAGGGAGTAGCATCCGCGCATCGGGCCCTGTCCGTCTGACGTCCGTACGACGCCGAAGTCACGGAGGAACAATGCAGCCGACCGCCACGGTGCTGGTCTACAGCGACGACTCCACCACCCGCGAGCAGGTGCGGCTGGCCACCGGCCGCAGGCCGGCTCCTGACGTTCCCCTGGTGGAGTTCATGGAGTGCGCGACGCCGGATGCCGTCGTGAAGGAGCTGGAGAAGGGCGGCATCGATGTCTGTGTGCTCGATGGTGAGGCCGTGCCCATGGGGGGCATGGGGGTGTGCCGCCAGATCAAGGACGAGATCTTCGAGTGTCCGCCGGTGCTTCTGCTGATCGCGCGGCCTCAGGATGCGTGGTTGGCGACGTGGAGCCGGGCGGAGGCGGCGGTGACCCTGCCGGTGGAGCCGGTGGAGTTTGCCTCGGCCTTGGCTTCGCTTCTGCGGGGGCGGGCGGCTTTGAGCGCCTGAGAGGTCGGGGGGACTGGTAGTACGGCGGCTGCGGGTTGGTTGTGGCTGTCGCGCCCACGCGGCGGAGCCGCATGGGTCACAGCCCCGCGCGCCCCTGAGTCACACCGACTCGGGCCTCAAGCGCGCGTTCTCTGCCGTACTCCCTGACTCGACCAACGCGCTGCCCTCCTGCCATTTCTCCCAGTTGACGTTCCAGTCGCCGAGGCCGTTGTCGAAGGGGGTCATCGTGTCGCCGTTCGAGTTGACGACCTCGACTATGTCTCCCTCGCGGATGGTGTCGAAGAACCACGCGGCGTTGCTGGTGCTCATGCCGACGCAGCCGTGGCTGACGTTGGCGTAGCCCTGGGAGCCGACCGACCAGGGTGCCGCGTGCACGTACTCGCCGCTCCGGGTGATCCGGACGGAATGGTGGACCATCAGGTCGTAGAAGTCCGCGGCGCCGATGCTGGCACTGGTCATGCGGACGGTACCCTCCTTGGCCAGCACGGCCTTGACGCCGTTGCGGGTCTCATAGCCGGGCATGCCGGTGGTGACAGGGATCTCCTTGATCGCCTCGCCGTTCTTGTAGACGGTCATCCGGTGCGTGGAGGCATCCGTGAGGGCGATGACCTGGTCGCCCGTGGTCAGCTTGAGGGGCTTGACCTCACCGCCCCACAGCCGGTCGCTGATCTTGATGCCCTCCAGGTTGCTCCGGGCCTGGATGGTGGCGTGGGTGGGCCAGTAGTCCTCGGGGCGGTAGTGGAGCTCCTTGTCGTCCACCCAGTGCCAGGCGCCCTCCACGGCCGGCGTCGACTCGACCTTGAGGGCCCGCTCGACTATCGCTCGGGCCGCCTTGTCCTTGACGGGGGTACTGAGTTCGGCGGTGACGGGCTGGCCGACGCCGTACTTGCCCGTCTTGGGGCCGAAGGTGACGTCGAGCCGCTTCTTGACGGTGGGCTTCCCGGTGTCGAAGGTGAGCACCTTGCGGCCGGGGGCGCCGTCCTCGTTCTCCGTGCTGACCCGCACCGTGTACCGGGCGCCCGCGGCCAGCGGTGAGGTGCTGTGCCAGCGGCTGCCGTCGGCGGAGAGTTCGCCCGCCAGATGGCGTCCTGTGGCGTCCACGGCCGTGACGTCCGTGATGCGCCCCTCGCGGTCCTCGGCGGTGATGTCCAGGGCCTTGTCCGGGTCGGCCTTCACGCCGTCGCCGGTGGGGGTGTTGAACGAGATCTGGCCGGCCGCGTCGTACGGCCTGGCCGAGAGCGGGTGGCCGTCGGTGCCGCAGGCGGTGACGCCGACCATCAGCAGGGTGCAGGTGAGAACCGTGCGGTTACGTGAAGAGCTGTTCATGGCCTCAACGTAGGAACCGGTGTCGGCGGCGGCGCGGTGGGTGACCCGTGTGAGGGACAGCGAGCGCGCAAAAGAGGGAGCCCGGACCTCCTGGTGGAGTGTCCGGGCTCCCGTGCGCTCGGCGCGTGTTACTGGTTCTGGTTCTCTCCGCGGTAGTACTCGAAGACCCAGCCCCACAGGCCGATCAGGATGATCGGGGCCGAGAAGTACAGCAGCCACCAGCCGAAGATGACGCCCATGAAGGCGAACGCGCCACCGATGGCCAGGGACAGCGGCTGCCAGCTGTGCGGGCTGAAGAAGCCCAGCTCGCCGGCGTCGTCCGCGACATCGGCCTCCTTGTTGTCCTGCGCGCCCACGTCGACCCGCCGGGCCGTGAAGGCCAGGTAGTAGCCGATCATGATGCACAGGCCGAACGCCAGGAAGAGCGCCGTGGTACCGGCAGGCTCCTTCGACCACACGCCGTAGACGATCGCCATGGCGAGGACGAAGACGCTCAGCCAGATGAACATCTTGCCCTGGATCTTCACTTGCCGGCCTCCTTGCTGCCCGCGATGGCGCCGGCGCCGGGACCGGCGTACTCCAGCTCGTCGAGCGCGGCGATCTCAGGGTGGTGCAGGTCGAACGCCGGGGATTCGCTGCGGATCCGCGGCAGGGTGAGGAAGTTGTGGCGCGGCGGCGGGCAGGACGTCGCCCACTCCAGCGAACGGCCGTAGCCCCACGGGTCGTCGACCTCGACCTTCTTGCCGTACTTCGCGGTCTTCCAGATGTTGTAGAAGAACGGCAGGATCGACAGGCCGAGGACGAACGAGCTGATCGTCGAGACCGTGTTCAGCGCGGTGAAGCCGTCGGCGTCGAGGTAGTCCGCGTACCGGCGCGGCATGCCCTCGGCACCGAGCCAGTGCTGGACGAGGAACGTTCCGTGGAAGCCGGTGAACAGCGTCCAGAACGTCATCTTGCCCAGACGCTCGTCGAGCATCTTGCCCGTGAACTTCGGCCACCAGAAGTGGAAGCCGGAGAACATCGCGAACACGACCGTGCCGAAGACCACGTAGTGGAAGTGCGCCACCACGAAGTAGCTGTCGGAGACGTGGAAGTCCATCGGCGGCGACGCCAGGATCACGCCCGTCAGACCACCGAAAGTGAACGTGATCAGGAAGCCCGTCGCCCACAGCATCGGCGTCTCGAAGGACAGGGACCCCTTCCACATCGTGCCGATCCAGTTGAAGAACTTCACACCCGTCGGCACCGCGATCAAGAACGTCATGAAGGCGAAGAACGGCAGCAGCACCCCGCCGGTGACATACATATGGTGTGCCCACACCGTCACCGACAGACCCGCGATCGCGATGGTCGCGCCGATCAGGCCCATGTAGCCGAACATCGGCTTGCGGGAGAAGACCGGGATGACCTCACTGATGATGCCGAAGAACGGCAGCGCGATGATGTACACCTCGGGATGCCCGAAGAACCAGAACAGGTGCTGCCACAGCAACGCCCCGCCGTTGGAGGCGTCGAAGATGTGGGAGCCGAACTTCCGGTCCGCCTCCAGCGCGAACAGCGCCGCCGCCAGCACGGGGAAGGCGATCAGGACGAGCACACCGGTCAGCAGCACGTTCCAGGTGAAGATCGGCATGCGGAACATGGTCATGCCCGGCGCGCGCATGCAGATGATCGTGGTGATGAAGTTGACCGAGCCGAGGATGGTGCCGAAGCCGGAGAACGCCAGACCCATGATCCACATGTCGGCGCCGACACCCGGCGACCGGACCGCGTCCGACAGCGGCGAGTACGCGAACCAGCCGAAGTCGGCCGCGCCCTGCGGGGTGAGGAAGCCGGCCACCGCGATCAGCGAGCCGAACAGGTACAGCCAGTAGGCGAACATGTTCAGCCGCGGGAACGCCACGTCGGGAGCGCCGATCTGCAGCGGCATGATCCAGTTGGCGAAGCCGGCGAACAGCGGAGTGGCGAACATCAGCAGCATGATCGTGCCATGCATGGTGAACGCCTGGTTGAACTGCTCGTTCGACATGATCTGCGTGCCCGGACGGGCCAGCTCGGCGCGCATCAGCAGCGCCATCGCGCCGCCGATGACGAAGAACGCGAACGACGTGACCAGATACAGCGTGCCGATCGTCTTGTGGTCGGTGGTGGTGAGCCACTTGATCACGACGTTGCCGGGCTGCTTGCGCCGTACCGGCAGCTCGTCCTCGTATGAGCCTTCCGCTGCCGCGGCACCCTGAGGTTCGTTGAGGATGCTCACAGTTGGTTCGTCTCCCGGTTCTTCTCGGCGTCCGTCTGCTCGATGCCGGCCGGCACGTACCCGGTCTGGCCCTTCTCCGCGAGCTCGTCGAGGTGCTGCTCGTAGCGCTCGGGAGAGACGACCTTCACGTTGAAGAGCATCCGGGAGTGGTCGACGCCGCACAGTTCGGCGCACTTGCCCAGGAAGGTGCCCTGCTTGTTGGGGGTCACCTGGAAGGCGTTGGTGTGGCCCGGGATGACGTCCTGCTTCATCAGGAACGGCACCACCCAGAAGGAGTGGATGACGTCACGCGAGGTGAGGACGAAGCGGACGGTCTTGCCCTCGGGGAGCCAGAGGGTCGGACCGGGGTTGTCGGTCTGCGGGTTCCGCTCACCGGGCGTGCCGCAGGTGTAGACACCGCCGGCGTTCTCCGGGAAGTCATCCTTGAACCGGCTCGGAATCGCGTCCAGGTTCTCGTCGGTCTTCGCGTCACCGGTCGCGCCTTCGACGTTCTCGATGTAGTTGAAGCACCAGCTCCACTGGAAGCCGACCACGTTCACCGTGACGTCGGGCTTCTTCTCCATGCTGAGGAGTTCCGACTCGTCACGAGCGGTGAAGTAGAAGAGCACCGAGACGATGACGAGGGGAACGACCGTGTACAGCGCCTCGATGGGCATGTTGTACCGGGTCTGTGGGGGAACCTCCACCTTGGTGCGGCTGCGCCGGTGGAAGAAAGCACTCCACAGGATCAGGCCCCACACCAGCACGCCGACGGCGAGCGCGGCCGCCCAGGACCCCTGCCACAGGGAGAGGATCCGCGGAGCCTCTTCCGTGGTCGGGGTGGGCATACCAAGGCGGGGGAAGTCTTCCCAGTTGTACGAGCAACCGGTGGCTGTCGCCAGGATCAGGCCCGCAGTCATTGCCTGCAGCAGCTTCCGCCGCATCGGGCGCCGCGGCGAGCGGTCGGAGCCGTTGGGACTCACGTAGCGCCTTCCCGAGAGTCTCGCCCGCGCGGATTGGCTGCGGCCTGCCTTCTCGGTGGTCGGTCGCCGCCCTGCGTCGGGCAGGGGTTTGATGTTTATGCGGACCAAACCCTAACCGACGCTCTCCGAGGGTTCGCGGGGAGGGGGTGCCCAACACTCCGTGGGTCACGCCGGGCGCCTAATAGCTCGGGAGTTCGCTTGTTTGGCGGCGGCGGGTTTGTTGTGGCTTGTCGCGCCCACGCGGCGGAGCCGCATATCGACACAGCCCCGCGCCCCTCAAGGTCCACTGCCCCTGGCCGGAGGCTTTAGCGTTGCCGTGTGGCCTACTTTGACGCTGCTTCCAGTGCTCCTCTTCATCCTGTTGCGCGGCAGGCTCTTCAGGCTTCCCTCGATGAGGGGTGGGCCGATCCTGCGCGGCTCTATCGGGAGGGGCGGCGGGCCCGGTTGCTGCTGGACGCGGCTCGGGAAGCCGCTGCCGAGGCCGTGGGGTGTCGGGCGGACGAGTTGGTGTTCACCTCTTCCGGTACGCGCGCGGTGCATTCGGGGGTCGCGGGGGCGTTGGCGGGGCGGCGTCGCGTTGGGCGTCACCTGATCGTGTCAGCTGTCGAACACTCCTCTGTGCTCCATGCGGCTGACGCGCACGAGGCCGACGGCGGGACGGTCACGCAGGTCGCGGTGGACCGCGTGGGAGCGGTGACCGGGCGGGCGTACACGGATGCCCTCCGCCCCGACACCGCGCTCGCCTGTCTGCAGTCGGCCAACCACGAGGTGGGGACCGAGCAGCCCGTCGCGGAAGCGGCCGACGTGTGCCGGACGGCCGGGGTGCCGTTGCTGGTGGACGCGGCGCAGTCGCTGGGATGGGGGCGGGTGGACGGGGAGTGGTCGCTGTTGACGGCGAGTGCCCATAAATGGGGCGGACCGTCCGGTGTCGGACTTCTCGTCGTACGGAAGGGGGTGCGGTTCGCACCCCAAGGACCCGTGGACGAGCGGGAGTCGGGGCGGGCGGCCGGGTTCGAGAACATCCCGGCGATCGTCGCGGCGGCGGCTTCGCTGCGGGCCGTACGGGCCGAGGCGGCGGAAGAGGCGGTACGGCTGCGGGAGTTGACGGAGCGGATCCGGGCGCGGGTGCCCGCGATGGTGCCCGACGTGGAGGTGGTCGGGGATGCGGAGCGCCGACTGCCGGGGGTGGTCACCTTCTCGTGTCTCTATGTCGACGGGGAGACACTGCTGCACGAGCTGGACCGCTCGGGTTTCTCCGTCTCGTCCGGTTCGTCCTGTACGAGCAGCACGCTGACGCCGAGCCATGTGCTGAGGGCGATGGGGGTGCTGAGCGAGGGCAACGTGCGGGTGTCGCTGCCGCCCGGTACGGCGGAGGAGGACGTCGAGCGGTTCCTCGATGTGCTGCCGGGTGCGGTCGCGGCGGTGCGCGAGAAGCTGGGGGCGCCGGTGGAGCCCGTGCGTGAGCCGCTAGCCTCCGGCACCCTGGTCGTCGACGCGCTCGGCAAGCTGTGCCCGATCCCGGTCATCGAACTGGCCAAGGTGATCGGGGACGTGCCGGTGGGCGGCACGGTGCGGGTACTCGCGGACGACGAGGCGGCGCGGCTCGACATTCCGGCCTGGTGCGGGATGCGGGGCCAGGAGTACGTGGGCGAGGAGCCGGCGGACCACGGCTCCGTCTACGTGGTCCGCCGGGTGTCCTAGCAGGACTGGCAGGACTAGCAGGACTGGCGGGACTGGCGGGACCGCTCAGGCCAGGTGTTCCTGGACCTCGGCGGCCGCGTCGTCGCCGTACGCCTTGGTGAAGCGCTCCATGAAGTGGACGCGGTGCAGCTGGTACTCCTGGGTGCCGACGGTCTCGATGACGAAGGTGGCGAGCATGCAGCCGACCTGGGCGGCGCGTTCCAGGGGCACGCCCCAGGCGAGGCCGGAGAGGAAGCCCGCGCGGAAGGCGTCGCCGACACCCGTGGGGTCGGCCTTGCGCTCCTCCTCGGGGCAGCCGACCTCGATCGTCTTCTCACCGGCCTGCTCGATGCGTACGCCCTGCGCGCCCAGGGTGGTCACACGGTGGCCGACCCGGGAGAGGATCTCGGCGTCGGTCCAGCCGGTCTTGGACTCGATGAGCCCCCTCTCGTACTCGTTGGAGAAGAGGTAGGCCGCCCCGTCCAGCAGTAGCCGGATCTCGTCGCCGTCCATGCGGGCGATCTGCTGGGAGAAGTCCGCGGCGAAGGGGATGCCCCGGGTGCGGCACTCCTCGGTGTGGCGCAGCATCCCCTCCGGGTCGTCCGCGCCGATGAGGACGAGGTCGAGGCCGCCGACGCGGTCGGCGACCGTCTTCAGCTCGATGAGGCGGGCCTCGCTCATGGCGCCGGTGTAGAAGGAGCCGATCTGGTTGTGGTCGGAGTCCGTGGTGCACACGAACCGGGCCGTGTGCAGCGTCTCGGAGATGCGCACCGAGGCCGTGTCGACCCCGTGCCGGTCCAGCCATGCCCGGTACTCCTCGAAGTCCGAGCCGGCCGCGCCGACCAGGAGCGGCTTCGTACCGAGCTGTCCCATTCCGAAAGCGATGTTCGCGCCGACACCGCCCCGGCGTACGTCGAGGTTGTCGACGAGGAAGGAGAGGGAGACCGTATGCAGCTGATCCGCGACCAGCTGGTCGGCGAAGCGGCCGGGGAAGGTCATGAGATGGTCGGTGGCGATGGAGCCGGTGACTGCAATACGCACGACGGCGACACACTCCTGCGAGGGGAGGGGATTGACAGTTCACGCTACCCGGTTCCCGCCCAGCCCAGAAGCGTGCAAAACTACCCGATAGTAGGGCTTTTTCCGCGGCACTTGCGGTGCATACGGTTCCGCTATGACGAACGTCCGAGATCTTGAGGTCCATGGTTCCGCTCCGGTCGACCTGGAGGGCGGCCTCGCGGAGCTGCGCGGTGACTGCGCCCGGATGGTCCCGCACTGGGCGGCCCCGGACAAGATCAGTTCCCTGCCGGTGTCCCCGTCACTCATCCATGGCGTGAGCGTTCCGGTGACCTCGGCGCGGCTGCTGGACGCGATGTCCGACTACGGCGACTGAGGTCCGGTTCCGGCGGCTGAGGCCGGACGGCGCCTTCGTTGGCCAAGAGGGCGCCTGAACAGGGAACCGTGCGCTCCCCCGCCGCGTCCCATCGCCGTCCCCCTTGAAGGGGACCCGGTGTACGACCCTCCGTGTCCCATCACGACCGGGCCGGGTCACCTGGGACAGCTGTGGAGCCGAAGGAGCGATGCGGTGAACACCGAGCGACCCGACAACCCCGACGACCACCTCGACGACAGCCGCGAGGACCACGACGACGAGGCGACGCGCGGTGCCGCCGAGAGCGTTGAGTCCGGCGAATCCGGCGAGTCCGGCGAGGGTGGCGATTCCGGCGCGTCCAGCGAGGGTGCCGAGGCTGTTGAGGCTGCCGAGAGTGTGGAGAGTGCCGAGGGCGTGGCGGCGGCCGGTGCCTCTGAGGGGGCCGAGGGTTCGGATACCCCGAAGGGCAAGGGTGCCGACGAGGCCGCCGAGGCCCCTGAAGGCGCCGAGGTCCTGGCGAACGCCGGGGCGGCGAAGCCTCGGCGGCGGCGGTTCCCGGTGACGGTCGCCTCCGTCGCGGCTGCGGTGCTGCTCGTCGGGAGCGGTGGGGCGTACGTCGCCGCGACCGCGACCGGCGGTTCCAGCGGTGGCAACGGCTCCAGCGCCCCGGCCGGTGACGGCAGTACTCCCCCGCCGCTCAGCCTCGACGGCTACTCCGAGGGCGGTACGGGTACCAGCGGCATCGCGCCCGGCGAGCCCGACCCCAACGGCGTGATCTACCGGGCGGAGGGCGACCTGCCCGACGGCCCGGACTCGGCACCGGTGTACCGGGCGGAGGGCAAGGTCACCAAGGAGGAGGTGGCCCGGCTCGCGAAGGTGCTCGGGGTTGAGGGCACGCCGGTGCTGGAGGGCGAGTTCTGGAAGGTCGGGGCCTTGGCGGACGGTTCGTCGCCAGGCCTCCAGGTGAACCGGAAGGCACCGGGGACCTGGACGTTCAGCCGCTACGTCCCCAGGACGGACAACTGCCAGAAGGTCGACGTGTGCGCGGCCGCGCCGTCGAACGGTTCGGCCGACGCCGATCCGGTGAGCGAGGCCGAGGCCAAGGAGATCGCCGCGCCCGTGCTGAAGGCGGTCGGCCAGGACGACGCGAAGCTGGACGCGAGCCAGGTGGCCGGATCGCTGCGGACGGTCAACGCGGAGCCCCAGGTCGGCGGGCTGCCCACGTACGGCTGGACGACCGGCGTCCAGGTCGGCGGGACCGGCGAGGTCGTCGGCGGCAGCGGCAATCTGAAGGCACCGGTGAAGGGGGACACGTACCCCGTCATCGGCGCGCAGGAGACGCTCGACCTGCTGAACAGGTCGGGCGCCGGGTTCGGGCAGGGCATCGGCGGGTGCGCCAGCCCCGCACCCCTGGACGACGAGCCCGACATGCCGTGCAGGTCGACGCCGAAGCGGGAGGCGATGACCGTCGAGGACGCCACCTTTGGGCTCGCCACGCGCTTCGTGGACGGTGAGCAGGCACTGGTGCCGTCCTGGCTGTTCGAGGTACGGCCGCAGGGGGCGGGCGACAGCCACACGGTGACGCATCCGGCGGTCGACCCGGCGATCCTGGCCTCCCCCGAGCCCACGGACGAGCCGACCCGGCAGCCGAGCCCGCGGCCGAGCGGCCCGGGGGACGAGCCGCCCGCGGCGCCGTCGATGCGTGAGGTCCAGGTCGAGGGCTACGAGGCCGAGGGGCGCGAGCTGACCGTCAGCTTCTGGGGCGGGGTGTGCAGCGACTACTCGGCGTCGGTGACCGAGGGCGAGGACACCGTGACGGTCACCGTCACCGAGACACCGTGGAAGGACAGGGTCTGCATCCTGATCGCCAAGGTCCTCCACAGGACGGTCCAGCTGGACGAGCCGCTCGGTGACCGGACGGTCGTGGGGTCGGACGGCGAGGAGATCCCGGAGGGGGACCTCGCCGAACAGTTGCCGAGTGCGAGGTAACAGCCGTACGCGGGCCGTACATACGAAGGCGGCGTCCCCGTCGGAGGGGGACGCCGCCTTCGTACGCGTACTGCCGCCAGGTGTGTGGCGCGGGATCAGCTGAAGGAGTCGCCGCAGGCGCAGGAGCCCGACGCGTTCGGGTTGTCGATCGTGAAGCCCTGCTTCTCGATGGTGTCCACGAAGTCGATCGTGGCGCCGCCCAGGTACGGAGCGCTCATGCGGTCGGTGACGACCTTCACCCCGCCGAAGTCCTTCTCCACGTCGCCGTCGAGGGAACGCTCGTCGAAGAAGAGCTGGTACCGCAGGCCGGAGCAGCCACCGGGCTGGACGGCCACGCGCAGCGCGAGGTCGTCACGGCCTTCCTGGTCGAGCAGGGCCTTGACCTTGGCCGCGGCGGCTTCGGTCAGGATGATGCCGTCGGTGACGGTGGTGGTCTCGTCCGATACGGACATCTACATCTCTCCCGGGTTGTACGGAGACTGCTTGCCGACCTGTGCAACCGGCAGGGCCGCGGATTCATTCCGGGCCGAGCGCGTTCCTTCGCTCTCCCTTCATGCTCGCACACGCGCCGTGCGACGGGCGCTGGCCTGTGGACGGCCGTGCGTAGGGGTGGCCGGGATTCATGTCACATCGACGCTATGGCCATCGTCAAAGTGACGTGAAGCGGTTATGATAGATAGCGTCAATTCGACGAAAAGGTCTCCCGCATGACCCGCCGGTCCGGCTTTCCGGGCCGGCGAGCCGCAGAACAGAAAGGGTGCGTGCCGTGACCACCGCCCAGACCCAGGAGCTCGACGTACAGCCGACGCCCCTCGCCCTGCTACTGCTCGGCCGTGAGGCCGACCCGAGGAGCGAGCGCGGCGTCGAGTGTCCCGGCGATCTGCCCTCTCCGTCCGACCCGGACCTGGTGGAGCGCGCCCGCGCGGCCAAGGAGAAGCTCGGGGACAAGGTCTTCGTGCTCGGCCACCACTACCAGCGCGACGAGGTCATCCAGTTCGCGGACGTCACGGGTGACTCGTTCAAGCTGGCCCGGGACGCGGCGGCGCGGCCGGAGGCGGAGTACATCGTGTTCTGCGGTGTGCACTTCATGGCGGAGTCGGCGGACATCCTGACCGGCGACGACCAGAAGGTGGTCCTGCCGGACCTCGCCGCCGGGTGCTCCATGGCCGACATGGCCACGGCCGAGCAGGTCGCCGAGTGCTGGGACGTGCTGACCGAGGCCGGCGTCGCCGGGGAGGTCGTACCCGTCTCGTACATGAACTCCTCCGCGGACATCAAGGCGTTCACCGGCAAGCACGGGGGCACGATCTGCACCTCCTCGAATGCCAGGCGGGCCCTTGAGTGGGCCTTCCAGCAGGGCTCCAAGGTCCTCTTCCTCCCGGACCAGCACCTGGGCCGCAACACGGCGGTCCGGGACATGGGCATGTCGCTCGACGACTGCGTGGTCTACAACCCGCACAAGCCGGGCGGGGGCGTGACGGTGGACGAACTCCGCGCCGCCAGGATGATCCTGTGGCGGGGCCACTGCTCGGTGCACGGCCGCTTCAGCCTCGACTCGGTCAACGACGTGCGCGAGCGCGTCCCGGGCGTGAACGTCCTGGTCCACCCCGAGTGCAAGCACGAGGTCGTGGCCGCGGCGGACTACGTGGGCTCCACGGAGTACATCATCAAGGCCCTGGAGGCGGCTCCGGCGGGCTCCAAGTGGGCCATCGGTACGGAGCTGAACCTGGTCCGCCGCCTGGCGAATCGTTTCGCGCCCGAGGGCAAGGAGGTCGTGTTCCTCGACCGCACGGTCTGCTTCTGCTCGACGATGAACCGCATCGACCTCCCTCACCTGGTCTGGGCCCTGGAGTCGCTGGCCGAGGGCAACCTGATCAACCGCATCGAGGTCGACAAGGAGACGGAGGCGTTCGCCAAGCTGGCGCTGGAGCGGATGCTGGCGCTGCCGTAAGCGGCACCGAGCTCATATGGGCGGGGCGGGGCCGACCACTGGTCGGCCCTGCCCACGTCGGTCCGCACTGTCCGCCCGTGTCCCCGCAGGCGCATTCTCGTTCTTAGGGATGTACTTCTTAGAACTACGCCACCAAAAACGAGGATCCCATGCCGCGACGCCCGCACCGGAACATCCCGAAGCCACCCCACGTCTTCGACCGTGACCTGGAATGGAGCGAACTGACCGCGTTCGCCTCCGATGAGGATCCGGGGCCGCACCTCGCAGTCGTGTCCGGACGTCGCAGACAGGGGAAGAGCTTCCTGCTCAAGGCCCTCACCGCAGCGACCAACGGCTTCTACTTCGCCGCCGTCGAGGCCACGCGGGCGGAGTCACTCAGTCTGCTGGGCAGGGAGATCGCCCGTTTCACCGACGCTCCCGTACCGCCCAGACCACAGGACTGGACCGAAGCCCTTGAACTGCTCTTCGACCTGGCCACGCAGCGCCCTGTCACGATCGTCATCGACGAGTTCCCCTATCTCGTCCGAGGCGACACCTCCCTCCCCTCCCGCCTCCAGAGGATCATCGGAGCCGGATTCGGCGACGACCTGCGCCGCCACCCCCGCATCCTCCTCTGCGGCAGCGCGATGTCGTTCATGGGCGGTCTGCTCTCCGGCACGTCACCTCTGTACGGCCGCGCGCGACTCAACCTCGTCGTGCACTCCCTGGGCTACCGGGACGCGGCAAAGTTCTGGAACATCGACGACCCACGCCTCGCCGTCCTCACCCACGCCGTGGTCGGCGGAACCCCTGCCTACCGGAAGGAGCTCGTGGCCAACGACGTACCGGAGGGGCTGGACGACTTCGACGACTGGGTGTGCCGTACGGTCCTCAACCCCATGCGCCCGATCCACTCCGAGGCCGAGTTCCTGCTGGCCGCCGAACCGGACGTACGCGACCGCGCCCTCTACCACTCCGTCCTCGCGGCGGTCGCGGCCGGCAACCACACCAGCGGGGGCATCGCGAGCGCGGTGGGCCGCAAGGCCACCGACATCTCCCAGCCGTTGACGGTGCTCAAGCGGTGCGGACTGCTGACCGTGGAAGCGGACGCCTTCCGCGGCAACCGCAGCGCGTACCGCATCGCCGAACCCCTGATCACGTTCCACCACGCGGTGGTACGCCGCAACCAGACCCTCATGGTCGAGGAACGCAATCTGAACTCGGCCTGGTCCGAGTCCCGGGACACCTTCCTGAGCAAGGTCGTCGGCCCTCACTTCGAGCACCTGTGCCGCGAATGGGTCGCCTGGCACGCCGAGCCCGACACCTTCGGCGGCCTGCCCATCGAGGTCACTTCGGGAACCGTCGCCGATCCCGCCGCGCGCACCTCCCACGAGGTCGACGTCGTCGTACGCGGAGCCGTCGGGCAGGACCACGGCATCCTGCTGTCGATCGGCGAAGCGAAGTGGAACAAGGTCATGGACGTACGCCACCTCGACCGGCTCCGCCACATCCTCGGGCTCCTCGCGGCACGAGGCATCGACACGAGCCACACCCGCCTCGCCTGTTACAGCGGCGTGGGCTTCACGCCTGACCTGCAAGCGGCGGCCGAACGCGGTGAAGTGGTCCTCGTGGATCTGGGGCGCCTGTACGGCGGGGCGTAGCCACCGGGTCGGCGGAACGGGCAAGCGCTGTATGCGGACGTGCCCGGTCGGTCCCGTGCTTGCGCAGCGCTTCAGATGTCTGCCGGAGCAGCCGTGCCCCGGAGCGCCTGGCCCGGCGCGGAGGGGGGCAGGGGAAGGCCCAGCAGGCCGCGGATCTCACGAGCCTGCTTGTCCCCGTTGTGCTGGTCCACGGAGCGCAGGTGCTCGAAGAAGGTGTCCGCGTCGGACGCCTCGGCTGCCTGCCGCCAGAACGGCACTCCCGCTTCGAGCTCCGCCACGAGCTGCCCGGTCGGCCGCTCCGCCCCGGCCGGCTCGGTGTCCTTGAGCAGCCGGACGGTCTCGGCCTGCGCCTGGGCCATCCGGCCGGCCCAGGCCGTGGCGGAGGCGAGGTCCTGCCGGGGACTTTTCGCCGGGCGGAGTACACCTGCGGTGTTCACCGGCTTCAGTGCCGAGAGAAAGGCCAGTTGCGTGACGTCCAGGTTAGATGCGTCCTGCCGTACGGAAGAGTCGAGTTCGGCCTCGCCCGGACGAGCCACCCAGCACAGCACACTGCGCCGCCCGGCATCCCAGCCCCGCTCGTCCGGATGGAAGTAGTAGGTCTGCAGAGGCCCAAAGGCCACCGGATCCATCGAGTAGTCGAGGAAGAGCTTCGCGCACCGCGACCACGCGATCGTCGTGATCTCGTCCCGGCCCGGAAATTCTCCCTGCCCGGAGAGCGTGAAGGTGGCATACGCCTCTCCCCGATGCGACTCGCTGCACGGGACCACTTCCACGCTTGCATCACCCAGCAGCGGCGGCACGTCCCCGTCCGGCAGCCACGCACCCGGGGTGAAGCAGTCACCAACCTCGATCGAGGAGACCGTGGTCCAGCCCGGCTTCGCGACCTCCCCACTGTCACTCCGGGCAGGCGGCGTCCAGACCCTGAAGTCGACCACCGCGACAGCAATACCCACAAGAAGAAGAACCGCACCGGAAACAGTGATCCCGGCAATCGCAAGACCCTGTCCCCGCTGCCCCTTCTTGGAAATCTGCACCAGCGCGACAATCCCGAATATCAGCCCCAGCGGAGCGAGGCACAGCAGCGATGTCACCAGCGCGGTGACCGCGAACGGGTTCAGCGCCGGAGGAACCGGCGGCGGCATCGGACTCCACGGCTGCCCGGGCCCAGGCGGCTGATATGGATACGGCGGGGGTACTGACATGCGATCTCAGCCTTTCTTCAGGAATGCTCAATAGTGCCGAAAACGACGAGGCGGACAAGCGTGACAACAACGGGAATCGCGATGGCGTCGCAGTCGATTCCGATACACCCTTGCAGTGGAGCTGCCCAGGAAGCTGACGCGCAAGCGATCAGGAAAGAACCGACCGAAACGCGGCAATCAAGACCGAAACCCCCATGAACAGGAAGAACCCTCCGACCGCCCTCGCCAGAATCATGGGATTCCGCATGTGGGGATACCCTTTTTGATCACAGAACCTGTGCACCTCCCGAATTGCTAGTCCTCTCCAATTTGAAACAGCCAGGACACCTATGGCGGTGATCGCTGAAGCAATCGGGATAGTGAACGCCGCTCTGGCAAGTTCAGAAGAAGTGGACATTTTACGCGAAACCTCCCAGAGGCTGTGCAGTGCGAGCGGCGGCCTCGCCCTCGGAGCGCGAGGCCGCCGCAGCGCATACTACTGATCTAAACTACTAGTGCGAAATGAAGGCCCAACCGAATGACTGGGCGAACTCGAAGACGGCATTGGTGCCAACACCCAACTGTGCAACCCCAACCAGGTTGTTGCCGCTATTGGTGTAGGTGTTCCCCGTGGCCCAGGACCCATGGAGGCTAATGCGCTTAACGCCGACGCTCACATCGGTCTGCTCAGCAAACTCTTCGAGCTGGCCGTAGTCATCCGCATTGCTGAACATGAGATCGGCCGAGCCGCCAAATCCGTCAAGCGGACCGAGCCCCGTGCGATCCGCACTGAGCGAGGACCCCTTGCTGACCGACGTAGCCCAGATACCGGCCATGTCATAGCCGTTCTCGGTTTTCATCCATGAGATACAGCCTGTGGTCCCGACCGCGCCGTAGGAACCGCTCAGACAGGTCCCCTTCGTGTTCCCGTAGCCGGTCTTGTCGAGCAGATAACCACCCACCAGTCCGGCGGCCAAGGTGTTCGTGCCCCAGTCGAGGACACCGCCAACGAGGTTCTCCCACGCGGGGACCTCCTTCGGCGCGCTCGCCTCGGATCCGGAGTTCGAGGCGCCCGGCAACGTGTTGTTGTACTGCGAGGCATTGCCCCACTCTCCCGAGCCGGACACCGGAGTGGCGGTGCTGTCGGAGCCGGAGTCCAGCATCCAGTCGTTGCTTCCTTCGGGCATGCGGGGGCAGGTGAAGCTGTTGTAGCCCATGCAGTCCGGCTCGTGTCCGTCGATCTCGATCCGGTTGACCGGGTTCCCGGCGGTGAAGGCGTACCGGTTGCCGGTCATCGGGTCGGCGACGAGGCCCATGTCGGCGAGCGCTCCCGTGTACATGTCCCGGGTGGTGAAGCGGTTGAGCGCCGGGTTGTAGTCACGGAAGCCCATGTCGTACGTCCCCGAGGAGACGTCCCAGCGCTTCGCGTTGAAGCGGTAGGGGTTGTAGGCGTCCTTGGCCGGGTCGGCCGGGTCGGGCTTGTCGATGCCGGTGAACTCACCGGCATCGTCCTTGCCGTAGGCCGTGTAGCCGTAGGTCGCGGTGGTGTCTCCGGCCGTCGTGGTGACGGACTCGACATCGCCGCGGGTGTTGTAGCCGTACACGCCCAGCTCGTCGACGCCCCCGGAGGTCTTGATCTGGGAGAGCCGCTCACCCCACGGCGAGTACTGGTAGGACGCGGTGACCGAGCCGGCGACCTCCTCGCTCAGCACCTCGCCGGACAGGCCGAGGTAGTTGTAATCGGTGGTCGTGCCGTCCGCGGTCTTGCTGGTGGTCCGGTCGAACGGGTCGAAGGTGTACTGCGTCACCGACTGCCCGCCGCTCTCGGTCAGCCTGGACGTCTCCACCACGTGGTCGAAGCCGTCGTAGGTGTTGCGCTCCACGACTTTGCCACCGCCCGTGACGGTTTCCAGGCGGCCGAAGGGATCGTAGTTGTAGCTCGCCGCGGCACCGTCGACGGTTGCCGAGAGCAGCCGGTTGCGGTCGTAGGTGAAGGTGGAGGAGACCCCCTTGACGGTCTGCGAGACGACATTGGCGTTGTCGTCGTGGACATAGGTCTCGGTCGCGGGACTGGTGCCCGTCTTCGCCACCTCGGTGATCCGGTCCACCGGGTCGTAGGTGTAGTCCGCCGTCACATCGATGTACGTCGACGGGGAGTCGGCGTTCATCTTCTTGCTGATGTCCTGCGCCTTGTTGCCGTTGGCGTCGTAGGTCACCGTGTGTTCGGAGACCAGGGTGCCGTTCGCCTTCTTCTCCCTCTGGATCTTGACCGCGCCGTCGAGGTGGTAGGTGTAGTCGACGGTGTTGCCGTTGGCCTTCGTCTGCTGCAACTTCTGGCCGCGGTCGGTGTACGTGTACGACGTGACCTCCGGATCGGCGTCCGTCGCGGACTTGCCGACCGAGACCGTCTTGACCAGTTCACGCAGGTCGTAGGTGTACTCGGAGAACTGGTCGGGGTGGGTGACCGTCTCCGGCCGGCCGTTGGCGTCGTAGGTGTACGACGTGGCCTTCTGCTCCTGGCCGCCCAGCGCCTCGGTGACCTTCCGGACCTGGTTGAGGCCCGTGTAGGCGACCGTGTACGCGTCGCTCTTCGCGCCGGACGAGGTGTCGTCGATCGACGTCAGGTTGCCGTTGACGTCATAGGCGTAAGCGAAGGTCTTCTTCTCGCTGTCGGTCTCACCAGTCGTGTCACGGACCAGCTTGACCGCGTCCGCGACCACGATGCCGCCACTGTTCTGCTCCAACTTCAGCTCGGCGCCATCGGCCTGCGTGAGGCTGTAGCTGCCCAGACTCACCCAGGTGCCGGTGTTCGCGGTCTGGTCCCGGGTCACCGACGGCTCGGTGGCAGTGCCGTGGGTCAGGGTGTACTTCGCCGTGGTGGCCGCACCCGTCACCTCCGGGTACTTCACGTACGCGGTGTACGTGCCGTCCTTCGGGATGTTGAGCGTCCACGTGAAGGCGTCCGTGCCCGTGCCCGCCGCGTGGGTGGCGTGGTCGTAGCCCTGCTGACCGGAGCAGGCGGGGAACACCGAGCCAGCTCCCCCGCCTGCCCCAGCGGATGGACACGCGAAGACATCACGGGTTACGCATATGCCACCAGTCACAGACCGACTGCGGCCGGAAGCTCACACCACACATACTTCCCCCGATTCCCAAACCTGGAGAGCGGCTGCCATCCCCATACAGCAGAACAGGACCGCACGATCCCCAGCCCCCGCCCGTCCTCCTCAAGTGTCAGGTCGGCGCACTCTCCCGGAAACTCGGGCGGTTCGGGATCGGCGTCCCAGGCCCCGATCCGCAGTACGTCATCCACCCACCGGACACGCAGCGCGGCGGGCCCGTCCGTGTGCCGTACGGCGTTGGAGACCAGCTCGGCGGCGAGGAGCTCGGCGACATCGGCCAGGTGGACCAGGCCGTGCAGGGTGAGGATCAGGCGGAGAGTACGGCGGCTGACGGTGACGGCGCGGACGTCGTTCGGGATGTAAAGCGAGTACTCCCAGGAGTCGGAGGTCTCGGTGCTCTCGTTTTCGGGCATGCGTCAACTCCGGTTCGATGGTGGGTTTCGGAGAACTGCTGCGGGAGGCCGGGCGGTGTCATTGCCGCAGCCGTCATGGCAGGACGGAGCGGTGCGCTGCCGGGATCCCGGCGATTCCGTAGTGTGCGCGGCGCATCACCGACGGTAGACCTGGATTTACAGGTCAAGCAAGTCGATCGCGTAATCTGACATCGAACGAGCCGCACCCACAAGGACATTGAGCCCAGGAGCAGCGCATGGCCGGATTGAGGCGTGAACCAACGGCACGCCAGGTGCGCCTTGGTATCGAACTGCGCAAGCTGCGTGACGCGGCAGGCCTCACGGGCCGCGAGGCAGCGGCAGCGCTCGGGGTCAGCTCCACACAGATCAACCAGATCGAGTCCGGCCTCTCCGGCGTGAGCGAAAAGCGCCTGCGCCGCCTTGCCGCCAATTACGCCTGTTCAGACGACAAGTTGATCGACGCCCTGGTAACCATGGCGACCAACCGGGCCAGAGGCTGGTGGGAGGCGTACCGAGGCACGCTGCCGACGCCGTTCCTGGATCTGCCCGAGCTGGAGCATCACGCCCACTACCGGTGGGACGTGGAATTCCTGCACATCCCGGGCCTGCTGCAGACCGAGGACTACGCCCGGGCGCTCTTCTCCTACGTCAACCCGGAGTTCCCCGAGGACGACGTGGAGCGGTGGGTGGAACACCGCATGAAGCGCAAGGCCATCGTCGAAGGCACCGCCCCGATCCCGTACGAGACCGTGATCCACGAAGCGGCGCTGCGCATCAGGGTCGGCGACCAGTCCGAGGCACGGACGCAACTCAACCGCGTCCTGGAGCTCTCCGAGGCCGACAACGTCACCGTGCGGGTCATCCCCTTCGACACGAACGGCTTCGGCGGAGCCGGCAGCGCCATGGTCTACGCGGGCGGCCCTGTCCCCCAGTTGGACACCGTGGTCCGCGACGGGCCGAACGGGCCGGTGTTCATCGACGCCGAGGCCCAACTCAGGCGCTATCGAACACTCTTCCGTAGGGTAGAGGCTGCGTCACTCGAACCCGAGCGCTCACGTGACTTCATCCACAAGCTGACCAAGGAGCTTTAAGGACATGACCACGCCCGACACCTGGCACAAGTCCTCATACTCGGGCGGTGGCCAGGGCGACGCCTGCGTCGAAATCTCGGTCCGCCATCCCCACATAGCCATCCGCGACTCCAAGACCCCCACCCGAGCCACCCTCACCTTCCCCGCCACGGCATTCGACGCGTTCACCACGGCACTGAAGCTGCCGGGTGTGGAACTGGAGCATTCGTAACGCCCTTCACATGGACCCGGAAGCCCAACCAGTCGCACAGCGAGCCACGCAGCCATCCCGACGGATCGTGCATCGTCAGCGAAGCCCAGACACACCACCTGGCGACCCTGCCAACCACGAGCCGCCAACTCTCTACCCGCGCGCCGCCTGAGACCTAACTCTTGACGGTGTCTCACCAATTGTGACCGCCGTATTCAGCCCTGGTTCATGTCGGCGAGGGCGCCGTTATACATGTCCCGGGTGGTGAAGTGGTTCAGGCCCGGGTTGTAGTCGCGGAAGCCCATATCGTGCATGCCGGACTGAGCGTCCCAGCGCTTGGCGTTGCCAGTCTTCACTGGATGTCGAGGACGGGTCGGTGTCGGACGTCCTTGCCGCAGACGAAGACGCGAAGCTCGCCGAACCGGCCGACCTTGCGCCAGTCGCCCTTCGTCCAGGTGCCGGTCGACGAAGACCAGCCGGTGCTTCGCGCCGGCACCCATCGCCCGCTTCCGCGGCCTGGAGGCGAGCTTGGCCTGGTGCCGTTCGTGCCACAACGGGCTGAGTTCGGCTACGAGTTCAGCGATCACATCGGCTGACAGGCCGGTGATCCTCCGGTCGTTGATGATCGCTGCACGAGCCTCGTTCCCCGCCACACGACCATAATCGACGATCAAGAGCTCGACGCCTCACCGCCTACCGTGCACGAACTCGTTAGGAGTCCCCCGACGACGGCGACCCCCGCGCGTCCGGAGAAACCGGAGCACGGGGGTCGCACGGACCGGGTGGGTCAGGGGTTCCGGCTCAGGGGATGTCCCAGTGGGACGTTCCCGCGTACCGGGCGGCCGAGGGAAGCTCCACCGTCGCCAGCGGCTCGGTGAAGAGAGAAGGGGGAACCGGCGCTCCCATGACACTCTCTGCAAGGGCGAGGACGTTCGGCCCCCACCGGCCCTCCTCGGTGAACAGTCCCTCGCTCCAGGCCACGTCCCAGCGAGGGTCCTCGGGACGCAGGGACTCGACCGCCCCGTACGGCTCCGCGTACACGACCAGGTCGCCGTCGACGGCGTAGTGGACGCTGTCGGCACCGTTCACGTCGAAACGCACACTGAAAGCGCGACCGCCCCGGGACAGGTCGCGCAGCACACCGGGCACCGCCGTGACATATCCGATACTCTCGACCGTGCAGGAAATTCCCGCCGTTCGCCCCACGCCGACGAATTCGCGCTCGCCGGACGCCGCCAAATCGACGGTCTCGCGGACCATCATGCTTCTCGCCGTCGCGGGATCCGCGCCCAGACGCCTGATCACCTCGTCCGGGTCGATGCCTTCGACCAGGCAAATCGTGGGGACGACGTAATCCTCCTCGAGTTCCGCGACCCAGGAGAAATCTCCACCCTGACCTGTCATTGCAACCTCGCGATGAATATGAGAACGGGTCCGCAGGAGGTGACTCTACGGACCCGTTCAAGGGTGACTGTTTACGGCCGTCCGTGACCTGTGGTGATGTGGTGCGGGGCAGTCGCGATGGTCGAGTAGATTGATCTTGTGACCTCCGAGCAGCCGCCGCCCTCGTACGACGAGCTGGCCGGTCTGGTCGTGGAGCTGAGGCTGGTGGTGGCCGCGCAGGCCGCGACGATTGAGCGACTTGAAGCGCGGATCGTCGAGCAGGACGCCGAGATCGCGGAGTTGAAGCGGCGGCTGGCCGCTGATTC